>PXSC01000163.1 GCA_003023535.1 Halobacteriales archaeon QS_9_70_65
CTGCCCGGACGGCGCCGTCGTCGTCCTGCCGGAGCCATTCGACGGCGAGTTCACCGGCGACCTCGGAGCGGTCGCGGCGCTCGTCGCCGCCGACGACGGAATGACCTCCCTGCCGGCGATCGTCGCCCGCGAACTCGGCGTGCCGATGGTGGGCGACGCCGCTCTCGACGCCGACGACGGGGCCGTCGTCACCGTCGACGGCGACCGCGGCGTCGTCTACGGGTCCGACGTCACCGGCCGGTGAGGTGGTCGTGTTTGGTTATCCGAGAGCCGGCCGGCCGGTCGGCCGGCGTCAAGCGGGACCTCGAACGGGGCCGACCGCTCGCACCGCGAGGCTGGGCGAGCGCAGCGAGAGCGGCCTCGGAAAGAAGCGAGCGAGAGGAGCGATGACATGGGGGTGTGCTTCGAACGACGGCTCCGCGAGCCGTCGTTCGTCATACCAGAAGAGCGAAGCTCTTCCGTAGATCGCGGATCTCCGATCCGCTCACTCCCGAAAATCGGAGATTTTCGGACGATAGCGAGTCGCAGCCGTCGAGAGCGCAGGGGCTTCCGGGGTCTCGTCCACCCCGTTCGCACCGTATTCACTCTCGACGAACAGTACCGTCAGGCCGGCGGCCGCAGCGCCGCCGGCAGCGTTTCCAGGAGGTCCGTCGCGACGAGCCCGCCGTTCCGGCCGTCGGCGGCGGCCTCGCCGGCTCGGCCGGTCGCGTAGGCGGCGACAGCGGCGGCTTCGAGGGGGTCGAGACGGCACGCCAGCGCGCCGGCGACGCCTGCCAGCACGTCGCCGGTGCCGCCGACGGTCATGGCGGCCGTGCCGGTCCGGTTGATCCGCGTCGTCTCGCCGTCGGAGACGACGTCCCGGGGACCCTTCGGCCGTCGGCCATCGCCGCCAGCTCCCCCCGGTGTGGCGTACAGAGCAGCCTCGCGGCCGTCTCGACGGCTGGAACGGCGACCAGCGCGTCGGCGTCGACGACCGCCATCCCGTCGAACGACGAGAGAAAGCGCCGGACGGCCGCCGTGGTGTCGTCGTGGTCGCCCAGCCCCGGGCCGACGACGACGGCGTCGGCGTCGGCCGCCGCCGCCAGCAGCGCGTCGACGTGGTCCGGGCCGACCCGCTCGCCGGGCAGCGCCTCGACGATCAGCCCCTCGTCGTACCCCTGGACCGTGTCGGCGACGGCCGTCGGGCAGGCGACGGATACGAGGTCGGCGCCGGCCCGCAGCGTCGCCCGCCCGGCCAGCGCCGGTGCCCCCGCGTACGGGCCGCCGCCGACGATCAGCACCTCGCCGAAATCGCCCTTATGGGCGGTCGGATCCCGCGACAGCCGCAGCAGGTCGCCGCGCTCGACGACTCGTTCGGCGGCCGCCGGGATGCCGATGTCGGCGACCGTCACCGGCGCGTCCAGCGCCGCCATCGCGTCGACCACGACGTCGGGGTCCTCGAGCGCCAGCGCCGCCGAATCACGCACCTCGCGGGCGTCGATGTCTGTCGTCTGCAGCGCCTCCCAGTTCTCCCGCGCGATGTCCGTCGAGATGGTCGCCTCGCGGCCCAGCAGATGGACCGTCACGTCGAACGCCGAGAGGAAGCGCGCGGCGACGAAGGCGTCGCCGCCGTTGTTGCCCCGACCGCAGACCAGCGCCACGGAGTCGTTCGGGTCGGCGACCTCGCGGACGACCTGGGCGACGGCGTTGCCCGACGACTCCATCAGCTGCTTGCGGGGCACGCCCAGCGCCGCCGCGTTGGCGTCCACGACGGCCATCTCCTCGCTGGTGAGCATACCCGGTGTTCGGCCGGCGAACTGTTAACGATTCCTGCCAGGACGCGGGAGGGACACGTTTTTGATCGGGGCAACCGTGTCTCCGCGGCACGTTGAACAGCGGCTCCAGGCCGTCCCGTCCGCGTCGGCAGGTCGTCTGACGCGGCTCGCGGGTCGGTCGGCTCGCCAACTGTGGGCCGGCCGGCGGCCCGGGTGGACCCGCGCCCGGACGCCGTCGGTCGGTCGCGCTGTTTGGCGACCGGTCCGCGCCCTGCCGTAGCCGCGGCCCCGTTCTTCTCGATGCAGCCGCCCGGCAGGGCGTGGCTCGTCCAGTCCGCCGACCGCCGCGAGCCACCGACCCGACGCCGATGCACACACCCACCCCGACCCGACCGCACCACCGACAGCCGCGCCACCGACCGGCCGACCGCCGGAACCGACCGCTCCCGCGCCAGCCCCGGAGGGCGCCGCGATGACTCCGCCCGGCGAGCACGAACTCGCCTTGGAGTCCCGCGTCGACGACGCCCGCTCGACCTACCGGTTTCGGACCGCCGACGGCGTCCACTCGAAGTCGTCGTTCCGCGACGGCGACCTCCTCCTCGCCGAGGAGCTGTGGGACGTCCCGACCGGCCGGCTGCTGTGTCCGGAGGCGAACTACGGCGTCGTCGGCACCGTGTTGGCCGACGCCACCGCCGACGTCGAGATGACCGAATCCAGCGCCCGCGCCGCCCGGCTCTGTCGCCGGAACGCGGCCAGAAACGACGCCGACGCCTCCGTCCGGCTGGTCGCCGACCTCGGTCGCCTGACGGAGGCGTACGACACGGCCGCTTACGCGCCGAAGCCGTACACCCCGCTCGCGGTCGGCAAGCGACGCATCGCCGACTCGCTGGCCGTGCTCCGTCCGGGCGGCGACTGCTACGTCGCCGCGGCCGACGGTGCCGGCGCCGCGAGATACGAGGCGTGTCTGGACGAGATCGCTGGCCCCGTCGAGACGGTCGCCGGGCGAGACGACTGCCGACTACTCCGGGCGACCCGCCCGGCGGCGCTCGACCCTCCGGAGTACGTCGCCTGCCGCCACCTCGACCTGACCGTCGCCGGGGTCGACCTGTCGCTTCGGTCGGTTCCCGGCCTGTTCGCCGCCGCGGGACTCGACGCCGGGACGCGCCTCCTGCTCGAGAACGCGGGCGTGGCCGACGGCGAGCGCGTGCTGGATCTCTGCTCGGGGTACGGCGCGATAGGCGCCTACGCGGCCGGCGCCGCCGACTGCGAGGTCTGGCTCAGCGACGACGACCGGGTGGCGACGGCCTGTGCCGAGCGGAGCCTCGCGGCGACGGGCGTCGACGGGACCGTCGTCACCGCCGACTGCACCCACGGCGTCGCCGACCGGACCTTCGACCGTATCCTGTGCAACCCGCCGACCCACGCGGGCGACGACGTCCTCTCGGCGCTGTTCGCCGGCGCCCGCGACGTCCTCGCCGCCGACGGCGAATGCCGTCTCGTCCACCACCGGACGCTCGACCTCTCCGCCCACCTCGCCGGCTTCGGGACGGTCGAGCGGCTTCGGACCGGCGCCGAGCACGCCGTCCTCCTCGCGCGACCGGGAGAGCGACCCCGGTAGCGACCGGCCGGCTCAGTACCGTATCTCGAAGCCGGACTCGCCCTCTGGCGGTTCGTACTCGACGTCGACGTCGTCGACGACCGCCTGTGGACTACCGGTGTGGCACCACTCGATCATCGCCTCGACGTCGGGGTCGTCGCCTCCGAAGACGGCCTCGACGCGGCCGTCCTCGAGGTTCCGGACCCAACCGCCGACGCCGTGCTCGCGTGCGGTATCGCGGGTGTTCGCGCGGTAGTAAACGCCCTGGACCGTGCCGGAGACGAAGACGTGGGCTCTGACGCGGTCGGCCATGTCGGCCCTTCTCGCCGGCGAATAAAAGCCTCCGGGCCGTCGGCACGATGGTGTTTGGTTGGGAGGGAGTAGCGTCGTTCGGCGGTGACGACGGCGTGTCCGAACGCCCCCGCCCGCTGGCGGGCTGCGGCTCACGGCTCGCTTCGCTCGCCGGCAGCGCGACGCTCTGCCGAGCCCTCGCTCGCTTCGCTCGCGAGGACGCCGTTCGCAACGTCGAGAGACCTCGCTTCCGCTCGGTCTCTCGCGACGCCTCGCTGTCTCCGGCAATCAGCGATTTCCGGGAGTGAGCGGATCGGAGATCCGCGATCTACGGAAGAGCTTCGCTCTTCCGGGATGACGAACGACGGCTCGCGGAGCCGTCGTTCGACCCACGCTCGGCCTCGCGCCGCGAGCGGTCGGCCCCGTTCGAGGTCCCGCCCGACGCCGACCGACCGGTCGGCTCTCTCGCGTATCAGACACGACGGATGCCGGGGCTATTAGTGGGTGCCGGGCGGCCCGACGGACATGGTCGTAGACACCGCGATGTACACCGTCCACACGGCGCTGTCGGCGCTGTGGACCGGGTCGGTGCTGTTCGTCGTCCTCGCCGTGCTGCCGCTCGCGATGAACGGCGACGTCTCGCCCGACGTCCTCGGGCGCGTCGTCTCGACGCTGCAGTGGGTGACCCGGGCCAGCGCACTGCTGACGCTGCTGTCCGGCGGCTACCTGGCCGTCACCGGCGGCTACACCGTCGACCGGCTGACCGGCACGGCCGGCGGCTACCTCGTCGTCGCGATGGTGCTGCTGTGGCTGGGGCTGGCGGCCGTCGTCGAGGTCGGCAGCGCCCGTGCACAGCGGGGCATCGACGAACGGAAGATTCGGGAGCCGGCCCGGGACGCCCGGCCGTTCTACCTGGCGGCCGTCGCGCTGTCCGTCGGACTGCTCGTCGTCTCCGGGCTGCTCGGGATGCCGCCGGCGTTTCTCTAGTCCCGTCGTCCCGGCGCCGGCGACCGGCGGTCCGCGACGACCGGCGACCGCCGACCCGCGACGGCCGGCGCGAGGCGGCTACCGCCGCCGGGCTTCGAGCGTCCGCTCGCAGTTCCCGCAGACGTCGGCCTCGCGGTCCTCGAAGTACGCCGCCGGGTCGGCGTCGTCCGGGAACGGCCGGACCGTCGGCGACAGCCCGGTCACCGGCGTCCCGCAGAGCGCCCGCTCGGGGGACGCCGACTCACAGAGGTGGACCGGCGGCCGGAACCAGTAGAACATCAGGGGATCGTCACGTCGTGCCGGAGCGTTCCGACGCCCTCGACGGTCACCGCGACGGAATCGCCGTCGGACAGCGAGCCGACGCCGGCCGGCGTCCCCGTCGAGACGACGTCGCCCGGCTCCAGGGTCACGTAGGAGGTGATCTCCGCGGGCAGCTCCGGCACCGAGAAGATGAACTCCGACCGCGAGGAGTCCTGCCGGAGGTCGCCGTTGACGCGACAGCGGACGGCGGCGTCGGCCGGCACCTCGTCGGGAGAGGCGACGACGGGGCCGATCGGCGCGGCCCCGTCGAAGGCCTTCCCACGGACCCAGTTGGTCTCGACGCGCTGGTCGTCGCGGTTCGAGAGGTCGTCCACGCAGGTGTAGCCCGCGACGACCGACGTCGCCTCGGCGGCGTCGACGTCCCGGCAGCGCTCGCCGACGACGACCCCGAGTTCGGCCTCGTAGTCGAGCCGCTCCTTTCCAGCCGGCAGCTCGACCGTCGCGCCGTGGCTCGCGAGCGCGTTCGGCGGTTTGAGGAACAAAAGCGGCCGGTCCGGAAGCTCTTCGTCCTGTTCGGCGGCGTGGTCGGCGTAGTTCAGCCCCACGCAGACGATCTTCGAGGGGACGGTCGGCGGCAGCACGTCGACGTCGGCGGCGGCGTACCGCTCCGACGCGACGGTGTACCGGCGGCCGTCGACCGGGTAGGCCCGTATCTCGGCGCCGTCCTCGCCGGTCCACTCCCCGCCGCGGACGTCGCCGTTCGGGTCGCGGAAGCGCACGAATCGCATACCGCCCCGTGCGGCCGGCCCGGTCAAAAGCATTCGTCTCGCTCCGACAGCCCCTTCCGCATCTCGCGGTGGGGGATGCCGGCGTCCTCGAAGACGCCGCTCGTCGTCGCGTAGCCGAGTTGCTCGTAGAAGCCGACGACCGGCACCTGGGCGTTGAGGACGATCGTCTCGTAACCGGCGTCGACGGCGTGGGCCTCGACGGCCGCCATCAGCCGCCGGCCGATTCCCCGGCCCCGCTCGTCGGACAGGACCGCCACGCGCTCGGCCTTCGCCGTCGTCTCGTCGCCCTCCCGGAGCCGCGCGGTCCCGACCGGTCGGCCGTCGTCGTAAGCGACGAACTGCATCGCCGCCTCGTCGTTGCCGTCTAACTCCAGCTCCTCGGGGACGTCCTGCTCCTCGATGAACACCGCCCGCCGGACGCCGAAGGCGTCGGCCATCCCCGCCTCGTCGTCGACCCGTCGGACGTCCATGCGGGCCGGTAGGCGACGGCGACCACATAACCCGCGCGGTCGGC
>PXSC01000164.1 GCA_003023535.1 Halobacteriales archaeon QS_9_70_65
CCCCGGCGGCCACCACACCGCGACCTTCGACGTCGACGAGGCGTCCATCGGCATCGGCGTCGACGTGCTGACCGAGGCCATCGTCGAGACGAGCCGGCGGGCGCCGTAGTGATCCGGGCGCCGGCGGCGGGGACGGGAGCGACGGTCGGCCCGGCTACAGCAGGTACCGCTCCTCGTTCTCGTTCATGTCGACGAAGGAGTCGGCGGCGCCGACCAGCTCCTCGGCCGTTGAGGAGCCGAAGCCGAACACCTCGGTGCGGACGCCCTCGTGGCGGAGGTGGGTGCAGAGCCGCTCGAAGTCGCCGTCGCCGCTGCACAGCACGACCGTGTCGACCTTCGAGGCCAGCGTCACCGCGTCCAGACACATCCCCAGGTCCCAGTTGGCCTTCTGGGAGCCGTCGGGGAACGTCTTGATGTCTTTGATCTTCGTCTCGAAACCGATGTCCCGCAGCGCCTCGAAGAAGTCCTCTTCGGCCGGCGAGTCCGCGCGGATGACGTAGGCGACGGCCCGGACCAGTTCGCGATCGCCGACGGCGGCGTCGAGCAGTTCCGTGTAGTCGACGTTCCGCGAGTAGCGGCTGTGGGCCGAGTGATAGAGGTTCTGGGAGTCAGCGATGACCGCGACCCGCTGGTCGTCGTGAATCGGCATTCGGATTCCGAACAGTCGTAGTGATCGAGCGGCGCCCGCAGTTCCGGTCCCTCGCCGACTATCAGGCCGCAGTCGTCGGTGACGACGACGACCGTGTCGCCCTCGACGACGGCCGGACCGTCGTGGCGGGGAGCCCGTCCGGCCGCCTCGCCGGCCCACGGTCCCAGTCCGGTCTGGTCGGCGCCCTCGACGTCGGCGAACCCTCCGCCACGGACGTCGAGCCGGGCCGGCGGCGCCGGGTCGCCGCCGGCGTGCTCGATGACGAGCAGCCGGCCGTCGTCGGTCGTCCGTTCCTCGAACGCGAGTTCAATGTTCGGTCGCGCCTCTGCCGTGTGTCGGTCCGCGAAGCCCGGCGCCGCGACCTGGACGCCGAGGGCCCCGAGGAGGAACAGGAAGACGACCGCGAGGTTGAGGCCCAGTACCCACCCGGTCCCCTCGGTCGCCGGAGTAACCCGCCGGAAGACGACCGCGACGGCGACCGGCAGCAGGAGATACAGCGCGACGGCGGCCGGGTAGCCGGCCCACTCGACGAAACGCAGTCCGAGTGCCGCCAGTCCGGAGCGCTCTGGGTCGAGGCGGGTGTGTCCGCCGAGCAACGGTGCGTGGACCAGCCCGCCGGCGGGAGGGGGCGTTCGGGCACGCCCTCGTCACCGCCGAACGACGCTCTCTCCCAATCGAACACTATCGCGGACGGCGGCAGTAGCGTTTTACCGCTCGCCGCCACAGGTGGCGTATGCAGGGTGCAGAGCGGACCACCCGGCAGCGTATCGCCGACTTCCTGCGGGCGGAGACGGCCGCGGCCGGCCGGCTGGCCGAGGAGTTCGAGATAACGACCGCCGCGGCGCTGTCGCACGTCGAACACATCGCGCGGTCGCTGGAGGGCACCGACGAGCAGCTGCTGGCGGCGCCGCCGGCGTGCCGGGACTGCGGCTTCGAGGGGTTCGACGACCTGACCAACCGGCCGTCGCGGTGTCCGGAGTGCAAAAGCGAGAACGTCACCGAGCCGACGTTCACCGTCCGCTGACGGCGTCAGAAGGAGTTCTTCAGCTTCTCGAAGAACCCCTGATCGACGTCGATCTCCTCGCCGCCGGCCTCGGCGAACGCCTCCAGGGCCTCCCGCTGTTCCTCGTTGAGACGCTCGGGGGTGACGACCTGCACCTTCACGTAGAGGTCGCCGTACCCCCGGCCCTGGAGGCGGGGCATTCCCTTGCTGCGGAGCCGAAACGTCTCGCCGCTCTGCGTGCCGGCCGGGACGTCCATCTCGACGGTGCCGTCGAGGGCCGGCACCTCGACGGTGTCGCCGAAGACCGCCTGCGGGAAGGAAATCGCCATTCGGTGTCGGAGATCGTCGCCGTCGCGCTCGAACTCGTCGTGGCCCCCGACGGAAATCTCGACGAGCAGGTCGCCGTCCCGACCGCCGTCTTCGCCGGGGGCGCCCTCGCCGTTCATCCGCAGCGTCTGGCCGTTTTGGATGCCGGCGGGTACCTCGACCTGCAGCGTCGCCTCGTTACGCACCTGGCCGTCGCCGCGGCACGTCGAGCACGTCTCGGCGTACACCCGCCCGCGGCCGTCGCACTGCGGGCAGGTCTGGGTCTGCTGGACGCGACCCAGCGGCGTCTGCCGGACGGTCCGCTGCTGGCCGCGGCCGTTACAGGCCGAACAGGTTCGGGAGTCGGCATCGGGCGGGTGACCCTCGCCGTCGCACTCCGAACACCGCTCCGGGCGGGTGACGGTCAGCTGCTTCGTGACGCCCTCGTAGGCCTCCGCCAGGTCGACCGACAGCCGGGTCTTGAGGTCGGCGCCCTGCTGGCCGCCGCGGCCGCCACGGCCGCCGCTACCGCCGCCACCGCCGCCGAAGAACTGCTCGAAGATGTCGTTCATGCCGCCGGCGCCCCCGGCGCTGAACGGGCCGCCGCCCATCCCACCGCCGCGGCCGCCGTCGTCGGTGGCACCGCGCTTGTCGGCCTCCTGGAAGCGCTCGTGGCCCATCTGGTCGTACATCCGGCGCTTTTCGTCGTCGAGCAGCACCTCCTTGGCCTCCTGGATCCGCTTGAACTTCTCCTCGGCGTTCGGGTCGTCGGAGACGTCGGGGTGATACTCCGACGCCTTCTGCCGGAAGGCCCGTTTTATGTCGTCCTCGCTCGCGTCGCGGTCGACGCCCAGTACCGAGTAGAAGTCCTCGCTCATCGCTTGTCGGCCGTAGTCGATTGAGACACTTCAACGGAGCGGGTCGACGCCCGGACCTCTCGCCGAGTCAACAAAAACGCGCTTCAGACAACGGTTATGTCGTCGCGGCCCTCCCGTGTGGGTGTGTCCCCCGACGACTACGTTCCTGTCTGCGACCGGAGCGAACTCGAAGCCGAGGGCCGGACCGTCGTCCAACAGGACGGCCGCGCGATAGCGCTGTTCTTCCACGAGGAGGAAGCCTACGCCGTCGACAACCGGTGTCCACACATGGGCTTTCCGCTCGCCGAGGGCACCGTCGAGGAGGGCGTCCTGACGTGTCACTGGCACCACGCCCGCTTCGAACTGGAGGAGGGCGACACCTTCGACCCGTGGGCCGACGACGTCCAGACGTTCCCCGTCACGGTCGACGACGATACCGTCTACCTCGACCCCGACCCCGAACCGACCGTTCCGCCGGCGACCCGGTGGCGCAACCGACTGGCCGACGGCCTGCAGGAGAACCTCGCGCTCGTGCAGGCGAAGGCCGTCATCGGTATCGACGACGCCGACGCCGCCGCGGAGCGACCGGACGGCCCCGGGACGGGCGAGGAGCACGCCGACGGCTTCCGGACGCCGCTGGAGACGGCGGTGGACTTCGGCACGAAGTACCGCGCCTCCGGGTGGGGCCGCGGCCTCACGTCGCTGTCATACGCCGCCGAACTGTACCCGGCGCTGTCCGGCCGCGACAGGCGGCGGGCGATGTTCGCCGGCGTTCGGGCGGTGGCCGACGCCGCCGCCGGCGAACCGCCCCGGTTCCGGCAGCACGCCTTTGACAACCGCGAGCTGCCGGCCGACCGGCTGAAGTCGTGGTTCCGGGAGAACTGCGAGGTCCGCGACGAGGACGGCGCCGAGCGGACGCTTCTGACGGCCATCGACGCGCTGCCGCCCGCCGAGGTCGTCGAGCTGCTGGTCGCGGCCGCGACCGACCACCTCTACATGAACGCGAGCCACACCCTCGACTTCATCAACAGCGCGGTGACGACGCTGGACCACCTCGGGTGGGACGAATACGCCGCCCCGGTGCTGGCGTCGACGGTCCCGCAACTGACCGGCGCGACCCGCTCGGAGGAGCTGTCGTCGTGGCGCGGACCGGTCGACGTCGCGGCACTGTGTTTCGACGCTCACGACGACCTCGAGGAGCTGGTCGCCGCCGGCGCCGACCGGTCGTGGAACGAATCCGACGACTTCCTCGAAACGCTGCTCGGCGACGACCCCGAGGCCATCGTCGGGGCGCTGCGGGACGCCATCGCCGCCGGCGCCACCCGGCGAGAACTCACGAACGCCGTCGCCCGCGCGGCGACCCGCCGGGTCGCCTACTTCGCCACCAACAATGAGTTCGCCGACTGGGACACCGTCCACCACACGTTCGTCTACGCCGTCGCGGCCCACGAACTGGCCGACCACACCGACGCGACGGAGCTGTACCGGGCCTGCTTCGACGGCGCGATGAGCGTCTACCTCGACCGTTTTCTCAACAGCCCGCGTGCGCCCGTCCCCGAGGCCGATTCGGGCCGTGACCCCGAGACGATCCGGTCGGAACTGCTGGAGTGCTTCGACGAACAGGGCCAGGTCAACCGCGCGGCCCGGCTCGTCGTCGAGCACTTCGAGTGCGACGGCGACCCGGCCGATCTTAAGGCCGTCCTCGGCCGGGGGCTACTCCGGGAGGACGCCGACTTCCACACGTTACAGAACGTCTCGGCGGCCGTTCGCCGAGTCGACGCCCTCGACGACGAGACCGAGCGCCGGCTGGCGCTCGTCGCCGGCGCGCGGTACCTGGCGGCCCACACGCCGACCCACCGGGAGCACGAGCAGACCTTCTCGATCGCCACCCGGCTCCACCGCGGCGAACGGCTCCACGAGGCGGAGTGACCGCGGCCGGTCGCTACTCGTCGTCGTCGACGGTGCCGGCGACGTAGCCGGTGACGTTGCCGAGGTTCATCGCCACGGCGAGCGCGACCGCAATGGCGAGGACGATCAGCGTCGAAACGGCGTTCAGCAAGAGCAGGTTCTCCGCTTTGGCCTTCGTCATCTTGCCGAACATCCATCGGGTCAATGGGGTGACGTTGGTCAAGAACTCCGGGGCGACGGCGGAGTCCCTGACGAACGACGGCGCGAGGTTGTTCCCGCTGACGAACAGCACCCTGATGTAGTCCTCGAACGACCGGATCCACGCGAACATGAAGCCAGCACCGACCGCCGGCGCGATCACCGGAAGCGTGATGTCGCGGAACGTCGTGATGGGGTCGGCGCCCAGGTCGCGGGCCGCCTCCTCAAGGGCCTCGTCGAACGTATATAGTCGGGCAGTCACGATGAGTAGGACGAACGGGATTCCGTACAGCGAGTGGGTAAACACCGTCGCCAGGAACCCCAACGGGATGGGAGCCAGCAGGAGGAAGTAGAACCGCAGGCCGACGCCGAGGATGATACCGGGGATTATCATCGGGACGATGCCGAACGTCCGGTATATTTCGCGGAACCGG
>PXSC01000165.1 GCA_003023535.1 Halobacteriales archaeon QS_9_70_65
AACGTACCCATGGACGTCGAAATCATCGAGGAGGACGAGAACCCGATGCTGCACCGGACGGACGTCCGGTTCCAGCTGACCCACGAGGAGGCGACGCCGTCCCGGCTGTCGGTGCGAGACTCGCTGGCCGCGACTATGAACAAGGACGCCGACGAGGTCGTCGTCCACGAGCTCGATACCAAATACGGGATGCGGAAGACGATCGGCTACGCGAAGGTCTACGACAGCGCCGAGGACGCGATGGACGTCGAGCAGGAGCATATGCTCGATCGGAACAAGATCACCGCCGACGCCGACGAGAGCGAGGCGGAGGAGGCCTGATGGCCCGCTACGAGTTCTACGGCGAGGACGGCACCGCCGACCGCGAGCAGTGTCCCCGCTGCGGCGACACCTTCCTCGGGGAGTACGGCGACCGCCAGCACTGCGGCAGGTGCGGCTACACCGAATTCGAGTAGGGCCGTGACCCGCGTGCTCGGTCTCGAGGGAACCGCCTGGTGCGCCAGCGCGGCCGTCTTCGACGCCGAGACCGACGACGTTCTCGTCGAGTCCGACGCCTACACGCCGCCGAGCGGCGGCATCAACCCGCGCGAGGCCGCCGAGCACATGCGCGAGGCGGTACCGGCCGTTCTCGAGACGATGCTCGCGACCGTCCGCGAGCGGCACGGCGACCCGGCGACCGAACTGGACGCCGTCGCCTTCTCCCGCGGGCCGGGGCTGGGGCCGTGTCTCCGGGTGGTCGCGACCGCCGCCCGGGCGCTGGCCGGCTCGCTGGAGCTGCCGCTGGTCGGCGCCAACCACATGATCGCCCACCTGGAGATCGGTCGCCACCGATCGGGCTTCGAGACACCGGTCTGTCTGAACGCCTCCGGCGCCAACGCCCACGTCCTCGGCTACCACGACGGTCGCTACCGGGTGCTCGGCGAGACGATGGACACCGGCGTCGGCAACGCCATCGACAAGTTCACCCGCCACCTCGGCTGGTCCCACCCCGGCGGCCCGAAGGTCGAAACGCGGGCCCGCGACGGCGACTACGTCGAGCTGCCGTACGTCGTCAAGGGGATGGATTTCTCGTTCGCCGGCATCACCTCCGCCGCGAAGCAGGCCGTCGACGACGGGACGCCCGTCGCGGACGTCTGCCGCGGCCTCGAGGAGACGGTGTTCGCGATGCTGACGGAGGTCGGCGAGCGGGCGCTGTCGCTGACCGGCGCCGACGAACTCGTGCTGGGCGGCGGTGTCGGACAGAACGACCGCCTCCGCGGGATGCTGGCGACGATGTGCGAGGCCCGCGGCGCCGACTTTCACGCGCCCGAGCCGCGGCTCCTCCGGGACAACGCCGGCATGATCGCGGTGCTCGGCGCGCGGATGTACGAGGCCGGCGACACGCTCGCGATCGCCGACTCCGCCGTGCGCCCGGATTACCGGCCCGACCAGGTGCCGGTGACGTGGCGGGACGGCGGCTCCGTCGCCGCGCCCGTCGCCGACGACGAGCGGGCCCGCGGCGCCGAGGCCGTCGTCGACCTGGCGCCGCCGACGGTGACGAAGCGTCGGCTCGCGAAGGCATACCGCCACGAGGAGCTGGACGAGCGGCTCCGACGGCGGCGGACCCGCACGGAGGCGCGGCTGACCAGCGAAGCCCGGCGGCTCGGCGTGCCGACGCCGGTCGTCGTCGACGTAGACCCGCCGGAGGGCCGGCTGACGCTCGGCCACGTCGGCGACGCCGACCTCCGGGATGCACTCACCGAACCGCGGGTCCGAGCCGTCGGCCGGCACCTCGCGCGGTGTCACGAGGGCGGCTTCGTCCACGGCGACCCGACGCCGCGCAACGTCCGGGTCGGAGGCAGCGACGACCGGGTCTACCTCATCGACTTCGGCCTGGGCTACTACACCGACGACGTCGAAGACTACGCGATGGACCTCCACGTCTTCGAGGGCGCGCTGGGCGGGACGGCCGACGACGCGGCGGCGCTCGTCGGAGCGTTCGAGGACGCCTACACCGCCGTCGGCGACGACCGGGTCGTCGAGCGGCTGCGCGAGGTCGAACGGCGGGGGCGATACCAGTAGCCGAGGAGCCGTGTCTATAAGTCCCGCCCCGTCGTACAACCGCGTATGTCCGATAAGCCGCAGTCCGGCGAGCTGTTCGGTATTCCGTACAACTTCCAGAAGCCCTCACTCGGGCGGATGATGTCCTCGTACTGGCAGCCCGACGAGGGAATGTTGGTCGAGAAGCCGTTCGGCGTCGGCTACACGCTCAACCTGGCCAACTGGCGCTCCTGGATCGTCCTCGGGGTCGCCGGGGCGCTGTTCTACCAGCAGCAGCAGTCCAGCGAGGAGTTCGACGAGGAAAGCGACGACGATCCGGTCGAGGTCGTCGTGCGAGGACTCTCGGGGAGGCGAGCGGCGAGGGAAGCGAGCCGTGCCTCCCGATCGCGTTCGAGCGCCGACAAGTCTCTATACCGTTCGGCACGGAGCGGCTCGCATGGAGAAGGTGAACCTCGGGGAGGCGTTCGCGTCGTTCGACGAGCCGTGGAGTCCGCGGCTGGCGGGCGAACTCAACGGACAGGCGGTGAAACTCGCCAGGGCGGAGGGGGAGTTCGTCTGGCACAGCCACGAGGACGCCGACGAACTGTTCTTCGTACGGTCCGGCGAACTCCGCATCGAGTTCCGCGAGGAATCGGACGTGACGCTTCGAGAGGGGGAGTTCCTCGTCGTCCCGCGGGGCGTCGAGCACCGGCCGGTCGCCGAGGAGGCAACGGAGGTACTGCTGTTCGAGCCGCGCGGGACGACCAACACCGGCGACGCCGAGACAGACCGGACGGCGGACGTCGAACGACTGGGGTAACCGCGGGCCGCGCGTATCGGACCTTTTAGTGCGGCCGGCCCCGAACCGACGCGCATGTACGACGGTCTGAAGGGGTTCCGCGATTTCTACCCCGGCGAGATGTCGGCCCGGCGAGAGGTCATCGACGCGCTGGAGGAGACGGCCCGGCGGTACGGCTTCCGCGAGGTCGGCACGCCCGCCATGGAGCGGACGCGGATGTACGTCGACAAGTCCGGCGAGGGGATCGTCGAGGAGCTGTACGCCTTCGAGGACAGGGGCGGCCGGGAGGTGTCGCTGACGCCGGAGCTGACACCGACGGTCGCCCGGATGGTCGTCGCCCGCCAGGGGGCGCTCGCGCGGCCGATCAAGTGGTTCTCGACGCGACCGTTCTGGCGGTACGAGCAGGTCCAGCAGGGTCGCTTCCGGGAGTTCTACCAGACGAACGTCGACGTGTTCGGGTCGGCGGAGCCGGAGGCCGACGCCGAGGTGCTCGCGTTCGCGGCCGACGCACTGACGGCGCTGGGGCTGACGGGCGATGACTTCGAGTTCCGCGTCTCCCACCGGGACATCCTCGGGGGCCTGCTCGAGTCGCTGGACGGCGACGTCGACGTCGAGGCGGCCATCCGGGCGGTCGACAAAAGCGAGAAGATCGACGACGAGGCCTATCACGACCTGCTGGTCGAGGCGGGGCTGGACCCTGCCGAGGCGGAAGCCTTCGACGACGTGCTGGCGGCGGACGATCTCGACGAACTGGTCGCCTTCGCCGGCACCGACCGCATCGAGGCGGCCGTCGAGAACCTCCGGGCGGTGCTCGCCGCCGCCGCGGACTTCGGCGCCGGCGACTACTGTGAGGTGTCGCTGTCGACGGCCCGGGGGCTGGACTACTACACCGGCGTCGTGTTCGAGTGCTTCGACTCGACGGGGGAGGTGTCGCGGTCGGTCTTCGGCGGCGGCCGCTACGACGACCTCGTCGGATCGTTCGGCGGCGAGCCGACGCCGGCCGTCGGCGTCGCACCGGGGCTGGCGCCGCTGTCGCTGCTCTGTCAGCGGGCCGGCGTCTGGCCCGAGGAGGCGACGACGACCGACTACTACGTGCTGACGGTCGGCGACACGCGCCCGGAGGCCGCCGAGATCACCCGCCAGTTGCGGGCGCTGGGCCACGTCGTCGAGACGGACCTCACGACCCGCGGCTTCGGCGACCAGCTGTCGTACGCCGACGGCATCGACGCCGAGACGGTCGTCGTGGTCGGCGAGCAGGACCTCGCCGACGACGCGGTCACGGTCAAGGATATGGAATCGGGCGACCAGACGCAGGCCCCGCTGGCGGCGTTCCCCGGCGACCGCGAGCGGCCGACGTACGACGACTACGCCTGACGGGTCGCGGTCGTCCGCTGCGGCGGAGGATATTTGTTCGCTCCCATGGTCGGTGAAGACGTCATGACCGTGCTCTCTCCCGAGGACGAGGGCAAGTTCCTGATGGACGCCGAGGCCGAGCAGATCGGCATCGTGACCGAGGTCGACCCGGAGGCGCAGGTCGCCTACGTCGACCCCGACCCCGACATCTCCGAGGCGATACTCCAGGGGCTCGGGTTCGGCGACGCCGACAGCGACGACATCGAGGTACCGGCCGGGGCCGTCGAGACGGTGACGGACTCCGAGATTCGGGTCGCACGGGACCTGTAGCGGCGCCACAGGTATACCGGCGGCGGCCGTATCCGATCGTATGCGCGCCTTCCGGTTGGCCTACGACGGCACCGGTTACCGCGGCTTCCAGCGCCAGCCCCACGGCGAGACCGTCGAGGACGCCCTCCTCGCGGCGCTCGGCGCGCTGGACGTCGCCGACGGACCGCCGCCGGGGTACGCGGCCGCGGGCCGGACGGATGCCGGCGTCTCCGCGCGGGCGCAGACGGTCGCCTTCGAGGCGCCGGAGTGGCTTCAACCCCGAGCCCTCAACGCCGAGCTCCCGGCCGACGTGCGGGCGTGGGCCGCCGCCGACGTCGACGACGAGTTCCACGCCACCCACGACGCTGTCTCGCGGTGCTACCGATATTTCCTGTTCGCGCCGGCGGCCGACGACGGGCGGGCCGTCGAGGCCTGCCGGCGGCTGTCCGGCCGCGGCGACTTCCACAACCTCACGCCGGACGAGACCGACACCGTCCGGGAGCTGACGGCGACCGTCGGGCGGGACGGGCCGTTCCTCGTCGTCGACTGCCGGGCGGGCGGCTTCGCCCGCCAGCTGGTCCGGCGGCTGGTGTCGGTCGTCGGGGCCGTCGCTCGGGGTCGGCGCGACCCCGGACGGCGCCGGAGCCGCTGGTACTGGTCGGGGTTCGGTACCCGTCGGTCGCCTTCGACGTCGACCCCGAGGCCGCCGAGAGCACCCGCGAGGTCTTCGGCGAGCGGCGGCGGCGACAGCTAGCCGGCGCGCGGGTGGCGGGAACGCTGTCGACGGCCGGGGAGGACCGGTGACGACGGGTTTAGTACCTCCGCGGTCGTACCGTGGGCCATGAGCTCGGTTCCCGAGCGGAGCGACGTCGCCGAGGAGTACACCTGGGACCTCACGGACCTGTTCGCCGACGACGAGGAGTGGGAGGCGACCTACGCCGAGGTCGAGGAGCGACTCGAGGACCTGTCGGCCTACGAGGGGCGGGTCGTCGAGGACGCGGAGACGCTGCAGGCGGTGCTGGAGCTGC
Organism: Halobacteriales archaeon QS_9_70_65; assembly: GCA_003023535.1. The sequence goes on from PXSC01000165.1 coordinate 5,509, forward strand.
GGGAGTCCATCATGCGCGACGTGGCGAACGTGGCGGCCTACGCCCGGATGCGCCGGGACGAGGACACGACGTCGTCGAGCCGGAACTGCAGTCGGTCGACCGCGACCGGATCGACGAGCTCGTCGACGCCGATCCGGACCTCGCGGAGTACGACCACTACTTCGACGACGTGCTGCGGATGAAAGACCACACCCGATCGGCGGAGGTGGAGGCGCTGCTGGCGGACCTCGGGGAGGTGACCGGTGCCGCCGGCGAGGTGTACAACATGCTGACCAACGCCGACATCGAGTTCCCGTCGGTCGACGTCGACGGGGAGCCGCGGCGGATCACGCTGTCGAACTTCACGACGCTGCAGAAACACCCCGACCGGGACGTCCGCCGGCGGGTGTACGAGGCGTTCTACGACGAGTGGGCCGAGTACCGCAACACCGTCGGGACGGCCTACGAGAACAGCGTCACCGCCGACCGGAAGCTGGCGCGGGCGCGCGACTACGAGACGGCCCGGGAGGCGGCGATGGACGGGCCGAACGTCCCCGTCGAGGTGTACGACACGCTGGTCGACACGGTCGAGGCGAACCTGGACGTCCTGCACCGCCACGCCGAGCTGAAGCGGGACCGCCTCGGCGTCGACGAGCTGCGGATGTGGGACCTCTACGCGCCGCTGTCGGGCGAAGAGGGGCCGGACCTCGACTACGACCGCGCCAAGGAGCACGTCGTCGAGGCGGTCGCGCCGCTGGGCGAGACCTACCGCGACCGGACGGCCGAGGGCCTCGAATCGCGGTGGGTCGACGTCTACGAGACGGCCGACAAACAGTCGGGTGCCTACAGCGGCGGCACCTACGACAGCCAGCCGTACATCCTGCTGAACTACCAGGACGACGTCGCCTCGATGTACACGCTGGCCCACGAGCTGGGTCACTCGATGCACTCGGAGCTGACGAGCGACGCCCAGCCGCACGTCTACTCGGGCTACGAGATCTTCGTCGCGGAGGTGGCCTCGACGGTCAACGAGGCACTTCTGACCCACCACCTGCTGGAGACGATCGACGACGAGTCGTTCCGACGGGCCGTTCTCGACGAGTACCTCGAGCGGTTCCGGTCGACGCTGTTCCGCCAGACCATGTTCGCTTCCTTCGAGCACCGGGCCCACGAGCTGTCGGCCGACGGCGAGGCGCTGACGCCGGACCGACTCGACGAGCTGTACCGCGGTATGAAGGCCGACTACTACTCCTCCGGTCGGGGTCGCGGGCCTACCCGCTGGAGCTGCTGGAGACGGCCGGGGTCGACATGTCGACGCCGGAGCCGGTCGAGGCCGCCATCGGGACGTACGACGAGATGGTCGGCGAGTACGAGTCGCTGGGCGAGTAGCGCGGTCTCTCCGCCGGGAGTTCCGCCGGCCCGTCGAGGTCACGATTCGACCGCCGACGCCGCCCACGCGGCGCGAGGGTTTCCCGCACCCAAAGTCACTTTTAATCTCCAGCGCCTACCGTCGGTAGTTCATGTCGCATAGCCCCTCCCTTCCTGACCGTCCCACGCTGGAACTGGATCCGGAGATGTCCGAGTCCGAACGGCTGAACGCGCTCCGCGAACACTACCTCGAGGTGTCGCAGGTCCACGAGGAGCTGACCGACCAACTCGACGCGGCCCGCGACCGCCAGTCGGAGCTCCGCAGCGAGGTCGACGACCTACAGGAGGAAAACGAGGCGCTGAAGACGTCGTCGCTGTACCTGGCGACGGCAACAACCAGGAGGTGCTGACCGAGGTCTCCCCGCGGCTGTACGACCGACTCGAGGCCGGCGACCGGGTGGCGATCAACGACTCCTTCGCCATCCAGACGGTGCTGGACGCCGAAACGGACGCCCGGGCGCAGGCGATGGAGGTCTCCGCCGAACCCAACGTCGAGTACGGCGACATCGGGGGCCTGGAGAGTCAGATCCAGGAGGTCCGGGAGGCCGTCGAGGACCCGCTGACCAACCCCGGGAAGTTCGAGACGGTCGGCGTCGAGCCGCCGACGGGCGTGCTGCTGTACGGTCCGCCGGGGACGGGCAAGACGATGATGGCCAAGGCCGTCGCCAACCAGACCGACGCCACCTTCATCAAGATGGCCGGCTCGGAGCTGGTCCAGAAGTTCATCGGCGAGGGCGCACGCCTGGTGCGCGACCTGTTCGAGCTGGCCGCCGAACGCGAACCGGCCATCCTCTTCATCGACGAGATCGACGCCATCGCCTCCAAGCGAACGGAGTCGAAGACCTCCGGCGACGCCGAGGTCCAGCGGACGATGATGCAGCTGCTGTCGGAGATGGACGGCTTCGACCAGCGGGGCGACGTCTCCATCATCGCGGCGACCAACCGCTTCGACATGCTGGACCGGGCCATCCTCCGGCCGGGCCGCTTCGACCGGCTCATCGAGGTGCCCGACCCCGACGCCGAGGGCCGGGAGAAGATCCTCGACATCCACACCGCCGAGATGAACCTCGACGACGTCGATCTCGGGGCCATCGCCGGGACGACCGAGGGGTTCTCCGGCGCGGAACTGGAGAGTCTCGCCACCGAGGCCGGGATGTACGCCATCCGCGACGGTCGGACGGAGATCAGAGCCGAGGACTTCCA
>PXSC01000166.1 GCA_003023535.1 Halobacteriales archaeon QS_9_70_65
GAAGTTCCGCCGGACGCGCATCCTGCTGGCGCAGACGCTCGGCATCGAAAACGGCGAGCGGGTCATCGTCTTCACCGAGTCCCGCGACACCGCCGAGACACTCACCGACTTCCTCGGCGAGCACTTCGAGACGCGCCGCTTCGTCGGCCAGGGCGACAGGGAGGGCTCCGACGGGATGACCCAGACGGAGCAGAAGGAGACCCTCGAGTCGTTCCGGAGCGGCGAGTTCGAGGTGCTGGTCTCCACCTCGGTCGCCGAGGAGGGGCTGGACGTCCCCGACGTCGACCTGGTGCTGTTCTACGAGCCCGTCCCGAAGGGCATCCGCTCCATCCAGCGGAAGGGCCGGACCGGCCGCGCCAGCGAGGGCAGCGTCGTCGTCCTGCTGGCCGAGGACACCCGCGACGAGGCGTTCTTCTGGATGTCCCGCAACGAGGAAAAGAAGATGCAGGAGGAACTCCGGAAGCTGAAGAGCATCGAGGGCGAAATCGAGGCCGAAATCGCCGAACAGGCCGGCCTCGGGGAGTTCGAGGACGCCGGCGACGACGCCGCCGGTGGGTCGAAGTCGAACGGGGACGACGCCCCGGCCGGCGCCGACACGAGCGACGCCGCGAGCGGCGAGACGGACGCCGGCGACGACACCGCGAACGACGCCACAGACGGCGCTGCCGCGACCCGTGACACGGACGGCACCGCCGCGGACGGCCAGGCCGGGCTGACCGACTTCGCGGGCCAGGCCGGCGGGGCCGACCGGGCGGCGGACGACGCTGACGACGCCGACGGCACCGTCGCCGAGGCCGCCCCCGACGGCGAGACGGTCGAGGTGGTCGCCGACCAGCGGGAGCTGGACTCCCACATCGCCCGGGACCTCTCGACGCGGGAGGACATCGAGACGCGCCTGGAGACGCTGGCGGTCGGCGACTACGTGCTCTCCGACCGGGTGGTCGTCGAGCGGAAGTCCGTCGAGGACTTCCTGGACACGCTGGTCGGCGGCGACCGCTCGATGTTCGAGCAGGTGGGCGACGCCGCCCGCAGAGACGGCCGACCTGCTGGAGGTGATCGCCCGCCGCGAGCAGGAGACCGACGACCGCGAGGTGTCGGTCCACGGCGAGAAGGGCGGCAAGACCCTCGCCGAACAGCAGGAGTACGTCGTGGGTTCGGTCGCCGAGGTCGGCCCCGTCACCGCGCGGGCGCTGCTGGAGCACTTCGACAGCGTCGAGGCGGTGATGACCGCCGACGAGGAGGCGCTGCGGGCGGTCGACGGCGTCGGCGAGGTGACCGCCGGCCGGATCCGCGAGGTGACCGGCAGCGACTACGCCGGGTGACGCCGCCGACGGCCGGACCGGGGCCGCGTCGCCGTTCCCCGGGTCGGGGCGTGCGGCTCGTCCACCACCGGGCGGTACGTTCGTAATCCCGGCGACCCGAATCCCGGACATGGACACCTCGGAGGGTGCCGTCGACGTGTTCGAGTGCGGGACCTGTGGCAACGTCGCCGTCGGCGACGGTGGGCCTACCTGCTGTGGCGACCCGATGTCAGCGGTCGGGACCGACCCCGTCGTCGAGCCGCCGACGCTCGAGGAGCTGCTTCGGACGGTGTTCGACATGTCCGACGCGGCGATGGACATCTGTCTCTGCGTCATGGAGGGCGGCGAACAGACCGTCCTGGAGCTGGCCGAGCGGACCGACTACGACCGCAGCGTCGCCGCCCGTCACCTCAACCACCTCGTCGAGTTGGGCGTTCTCGAGAAGCGCCGCAAGCTGCTGAAGGAGGGCGGCCACGTCTACGTCTACTCGCCGAAGTCACCGGAGACGGTCCGGCGCGGCTTCGAACGGCAGTTCCTCCTGTGGCTCGCCGGCGCGGTCGGCCGGCTCGGGGAGCTCCGCCGCGAGAAGGTCGAGGGCATCGTCGACGACGCCGACGACACGCAGTGGCAGCTCTACCACGAGGAGTGACCGCCGGTCAGCTGTTTTCGACGCCGGCGTAGACGCCGCCGAGGACGAGCCCGTAGACGACGTGCCAGAGCAGCGACGGCGGCGCGAAGTTGGGCAGCGGCGGGTTCGCCGGCGAGCCGACGGCGCCCAGCCAGACCGGCATCACGACCGCCGCGAGCACGGCCCAGGTGACGACCCCCCAGCCGACGCCGGCGCCGACCGTCTTCCCCGTCGAGTCGAGGCCGGCCGCGCCGGCGACCGCCGCGAAGACGACGCCCAGCACCGCCCCGTGAGAGATGTGGACGAACAGTCCTGCCCCGACGCTCGCCGGCGGAGCCAGCCCGTACAGCGACGGGATGGCCACCGCCAGCGGCCCGCCGTCGTCCGCCGTCACCAGCATCAGCGCGCCCATGACGGCCGCGCCGACGATACCACCCACGGTGCCGGCCCGCCAACTGCCGCTCGCGAGGCCGGTCGGTCGTGCCGCTTCCGTCGTCGCCGACATGCATGGCCCGCTATCCGCGGCGGGGGATAAACCGGCGCCGAGGCTGTGGGCGGCTCGCCGACAGGGGCAGAAGACTTATCAACTACGTCGGTGGGAAATACGCGGTCTGCGGGACCGTGACTCAGAGCCGGCGGACGGATTCGAGGGTCTCGGTGGCCTCGCGGGCGGCCGCCAGGATGTCCCGCTCGCGGCCGACGTCGCGGGTCTCCTCGGCCCGTCGCGTCAAGGTCGCTATCTCCCGTTCGAGCGCCGCCTCGGCCTCCTCGAGGTCGCGCCGGTCGCGTCGGTCGCGGCGCCCGTCGCGCGTCCGGCCCTCGCCGGCCGGGTCCTCGCGGCGAGCCGGCGGGTCGATACGGGCCGGCTGCCGCTCGCGGGCTGGCGCGGGCTTGGTCTCCTTTTCCTCCTCGCCGGAGTCGACCCGCCGGTCGGCATCGGCCCGTCCGTCTCGGGCGGTCGCCCGCTCGTCCGCCGTTTCGGCGCCGCCGGCCGGCCGTTCGGCCCCGTCGTCGGTCCGATCGGCAGGTTCCCGGGTGTCGGCGTCGGCGTCGCTCGCCTCACTCGCCGCGGCCTCCGGGTCGGCGGTCCCGGCCTCGCCGTTCGTCGGCGTGTCCGCCGGCGCGGCCACCCCGTCGCCGGCGTCGCCGGCGAGGTCGCCCTCGGCGGTGACCTCGCGCTGGCAGGTCGCTTCCGTTTGTCCTGTTCGTACTTCTCGCGCAGCCGCTCGCGCTCTTTCTCCTCGTCGAAGTCGCTCATACCCGGGGGAACGATGTCGTCGGGCAAATGCGTTGCGGGACGGTCGAGAACGTGGACGACTCCGGGCACCTGCTATCCTCGTAACTGGTCCACCCGAAGGAACCCATCCTCTGGACACTACTTGGAACCCGCAGTACGGTCGCCTGGACGAACTCGGGGTCTGTCACGTCACAGTCGGAGTCTCGCTCCACATCCTCGAAGTACACGTGAACATCAGTGCGACCGGTCTCTCCCTCCGACCGATCCGGCGTGGGTCGAACGTGAGACACTCCGAGTACTCCACCTGCTTGATCAGTATCGTGTGCTCGGCCAGGTCCGTACTCTCGACGTACTGCTCGACGGACGCGATTCCGTCAGCCGTTTCGGAATAGCTCAGTGCCTCACGTTCCGTGTCCGTCGTCACGAGCCACTCCGCCGAGGACCACCCGACCCCCGGTTCGAAGGCATCCGACCGGATCGGGGGGGTGCCGTCGGAGCGGCGGGCCGTCGCCGAGCTTTCCACCTGCTCACAGTCGGCGAAGAGTTCCTCCGATTCGGTACGCGTGGGACTGGGACTGAGGGTGGCCTGAGGGTCTTCGGCCTGGGTGGCACAGCCGGCGGAGCCGACGACGATCAAGAGGCCACCGATGAATTGGCGTCTGGTAGTCATATCGATCCGTTATCTCCGTGTCTGTTAACGGTTAGCCATCTCGCGGAGCGTCGCGGCCGTCCGCGGGTCGGCGTCGCCGACAAAGAAGCCCGCGAGTTGCTCCTTGGACCTCTCGGCGGCGCTGGGCTGCTTCGGCGACCACGATGCCGCCGCCTTCCGGGCAGTCGTCGAGACGGTGCTCCCGCCGTCGCCGCGGCGGACGTCCCGGTCGGCACGCTCGGCACCACGCCGGCCGAGCTGCGCTCGCTCGCCGCGTTCGACTTCCTCGTGGCCGGCGCCGACTTCGCACACTTCATCGAGGGCCAGCGACGCGCCGTCGGCGCTGCGGCGGACGTCCTTTAGCTGATTGCAGGCGCTAAGCCCCCGTCCTCAACAAGCACCGCAGTCCGCGCCAGCGGACGAGGAGCGCAGTAGGGCGGGGATACAGCGTCTCCAGAAATCGGAGATTTCTGGTGTGCGAACGAGACGCTTCGCGTCTCGTCAACGCCGTCATCACCTGTTCGTACACGGTTCTGTTGCAGGCCCACAGGCCCACGCCTACCGAAGTGATTATACGTGTGACGTGCATAGCGTGCATCGTAGTGAAGCGGAAGACAATCACCATTCGGAAGGACCAGGACGAGTGGATCGAGGACCACCACCTCAACCTCTCGTCGTTCATTCGCGAACAATTGGACGAACTTATCGAGGAACGCGAGTAGCGCCATGTACTACACCTACAAGTATCGCCTCAAGCCATCTGACGCCCACTGCGAGGCATTGGACCGCCACCGCGATATTTGTCGGCAACTATACAATCATACGCGCTACCGCCTCGACGAGTATCAAGACGAACACGGCGAACTGCCGTCCATGACCACGCTACGGTCGGAACTGCCTGACCTCAAAACGTGGTGGACGACCTCTCGGACGTGTACTCGAAGGTTCTCCAAACCGTCGTGGAACGACTGTTCGACAACCTCAACAGCCTCTCCAAACTCAAAGAGAACGGCTACGGCGTCGGCCAACTCAAATGGAAGTCACCATGGGAGTTCCGTAGTTTCACCTACAGTCAGTCTGGCTTCAAGCTCGACAAAAAGGGCGGTCAGACTGTGCTGTCACTCTCGAAACTCGCGGACATACCGATTCGGCTTCACCGCATCATCCCCGACGACGCCAAACTTAAACAGGTCACGGTCAAGAAGGAACCGACGGGCGAGTGGTTCGCCACCTTCGGCGTCGAAATGGACCGTGAGCCACCCGAACCGCCTAGAGTCCCGAGAAGTGTATTGGTATCGACGTAGGGATTCTCAAATACGCCCACGACACGGACGGTACCGCTGTCGGGTCGCTCGACCTCACCGACGAGCGCGAACGGTTGGAGTGTGAGCAACGGAAGCTCTCGCGGAAGCAACACTGGTCGAACAACTGGGAGAAGCAACGGCGTCGGGTCGCGGAGTGTCATGCCGACCTCCGACGGAAGCGCCGTGACTTCTTACATAAGCTCTCGTCGTACTACGCTCGGGAGTACGACCTTGTGGCGGTCGAAGACCTGAACGTGACGGGGATGATGGAATCGCCATCAAATAGCCGCAACACCGCCTCTGCCGCGTGGCGGACGTTCCTCTCGTTGCTCGAATACAAGTGCGAGCGGGAGGGGACGCACTTCGTGGCGGTCGAACCAGCGGGGACGACCAAGAAGTGCGCGGCGTGCGGTGTCTCGACGGACAAGCCATTGTGGGTCCGCGAACACTCCTGTCCTGCGTGCGGGTTCGAGGCAGACAGAGACGCGAACGCGGCGTGGAACATTCTTTCTCGCGGTGCGAAACAAGTAGGAGCGGGACGCTCCGAATTACCGCCTGTGGAGACTGCGCTCCCTACGGGAACCACGACGGTTCCCGCAAAGCGCGTCGTGGAAGCAGGAAGCCCCACCCTCAAGCGCGAGCCGCCAGGCGAGCGGTAGGGTTGGGGTAGTTCACAACTCCGAGCGGACGGTGTCGTCGGCCTCGAGGGTGATGACGCCGTCGAACAGCTCGCGGAACGCCGCCACCGCCTCCTCGTCGTGGACCTCCCCGGAG
>PXSC01000167.1 GCA_003023535.1 Halobacteriales archaeon QS_9_70_65
GGACTTCGACAGCGTCGAGACGACCGACGGCGTCAGGTTCGTCCAGTTCGACGAGGTGGAGCCCGACGGCACGGTCACCTACATCATCGAAGCGCCCGAAGAGACGGACACCTACACCTTCGGCCCCGCCGCGGCACGAGCCGAAAGCGACGACTCCGGAATCTTCCGTCGGTTCACCGACGCTTCCCGGAAGACGGTCGTCGGCGCCCGGCAGCCCTGAGACGGCTGCCCGTCGTCGACTCCGCTACTCCGGCTGCTTCAGCGACAGCGCCGTCCGGTCGAACGCACAGACTAGCGTGTCCTCGCCATCGTCGTCGGATTCGTCCTGCGGCTCGCCCCGCTCGCCGCCGGACCCGTGCTCCGGCGAGGTCCCACTCGCTTCGCTCGCGGGACCCCCGTCGGGTTCCGAGGCGCCGGATGCCTCGCCGATCTTGTACGCTTCGACGTGCATCGTGACGACGCCGCGCTCGCCGTCGGAGGTCTCCCGCTTGTCGGTGACGGTCGTCCGCGCGTAGATGGTGTCGCCGTGGAACACCGGATTGGGGTGCTCGACGTCGTCGTAGGAGAGGTTGGCGACGATGGTGCCGTCGGTCGTGTCGGGGATGGTGAGCCCGACGGCGAGGCTCATCGTGTAGAGGCCGTTCACGAGGCGCTCGCCGAACTCGCAGAACCGTTGGTTGTCGCTCTCGCTCACCGTCCGTCGCTTGTCGTGTTCGATGGTCTCGCCGACCTCGAACTCCTCGTAGTAGCGTGGCACGGCGGCCGAGTCGGCCGGCGGGAGCAAAACGCTACCGGACCGGCCGGTGCCGCCGGTCGCCGGCCGCCGACTGCGAGCGGCCGAGCGTCGGCGTCGGAAGGGCACCGACACCTCGAGACGCGTCACCGACGGCGTCGGCGGCCCGGGTCGCGGTCCGTCATTCGCCGAGCTGTGTCCGCAATCGGCCGACGACGTTCGGCCGTCCGACCCGGCGTGCCGCCTGCCGGGTGAGCACGGCGACGGCCAGGACGAGGCCGCTGACGATGGTGAAAAACGCCCCCCAGGCGACGCCGCCGTTCGTGTACGCGTACGCCTCGTACAGGCTCGTCGTCGCGATCCAGAGGGTCACCGCGCCGAGGAGTCCGACGACGACCGAGCCGACCCCGAGTCCGTCGCGGAGCGCCCCGACGATCACGACCGCGGCGAGCAGTGCCGGCAGGACGAGCTCCGGATTGATCGGGAACGGTCCGACGGTCGGTGCAGTCGGATACGGCCGCGGCAGGGTCGAGAACTCGACGGCGACGAGGGACAACACGACTGCGGCGAGGAGGGCTCGAGCGGTACCGAGGGACGATCGCATACCCATCGATTCGGGTTCTATTATATAAAATTTACCCCGTGGTCGGCGTCGTCCGCGGGTGTCGGTCGCGCCCTCGGGACGGCCGAAGGGCTGACGTGCGCTGCCGATGGACCCCCGCCGAACCACCGCCGATAAGGGGCCGCGGCCGGTGCGTCCGAACATGGCTCGCAGGAGCGTGCTGTTCTCGCCCGGCGACCGACCGGAACTGATGCGGAAGGCACCGGAAGCGGGCGCCGACACCGTCGTCTTCGACCTCGAGGACGCCGTCGCGCCGGCGCGGAAGTCCGAGGCCCGGGCGGCGGTCGCCGACGTGCTGACGGACGCGGCGTTTGACCCCGGCGCCGAGGTCTGCGTCCGGGTCGACGCCGACGCCGCGACGGCCGCGGACGACCTCGACGTCGTCCTCGACGACGACCCCCGGATGGACTCGGTGATGGTCCCGAAGGCCGCGTCGGCGGCGGGCATCCGGGAGGTCGCGGAACTGGTCGCGGCCCGCGGCGCCGACCTGCCGCTGGTGGCGCTGTGTGAGTCCGCCCGCGGCGTGCTGGCGGCCGACGAGATCGCGGCGGTGCCGGCCGTCGACGCCGTCGCCTTCGGCGCCGAGGACCTCGCGGCGGACGTCGGGGCGACCCGCACGGAAAGCGGCGAGGAGGTCAGCCACGCCCGCCAGCGGGTCGTCCTGGCGGCCGCGGCGGCGAATGTCGACGCCATCGACACCGTCTTCACGGACATCGAGGCCACCGACCGGCTAGCCGAGGCGACCGCCACCGCCGCGCAGCTGGGCTACGACGGGAAGATGGCCATCCACCCGGCGCAGGTCGAGGTGATAAACGAGGCGTTCACGCCCGACGCCGAGGATGTCGAGTGGGCCGAGAAGGTGCTCGCCGCCCGCGAGGCCGCCGACGACCGCGGCGTCGTCCGCGTCGACGACGAGATGATCGACGCCCCGCTCGTCGCCCGCGCCGAGCGCATCGTCGAACGGCACCGCGCGGCCGGCGGCGACGCCGGCATATAATCGCATACCGAGAGTCAGAGTGATATGATTCGTCACGCTTAAGCGCCGACTGACCGACGTACGCGGCATGTCGGGTGACGTCAATCCGTTCGAGAGCCTGCAGGAGCAGATCGACGACGCCGCGGAGTACATCGACGTCGGCACCGACGTTCTCGAGCGACTGAAGCGTCCGGAGCGGGTGCTGGAGACGAACCTCACCGTCGAACTCGACGACGGGTCGCTCGAGGTGTTCCGGGCCTACCGCTCGCAGTTCAACGGCGACCGCGGGCCGTACAAGGGTGGGGTCCGCTACCACCCGGGGGTGACCCGCGACGAGGTGAAGGCGCTGTCGGGGTGGATGGTGTACAAGTGCGCCGTCGTCGACATCCCGTACGGCGGCGGGAAGGGCGGCATCGAGATCGACCCGATCGACTACTCCGACGCCGAACTGGAGCGGATCACCCGCTCGTTCGCCACGGAGCTGCGGCCGCTCGTCGGCGCGGACCGGGACATCCCGGCACCGGACGTCAACACCGGCCAGCGGGAGATGAACTGGATCAAAGACACCTACGAAACGTTGGAGGGGACGACCGAACCGGGCGTCGTCACCGGTAAGGCCATCGACTCCGGGGGGTCATGCGGCCGCGTCGAGGCGACCGGCCGGTCGACGATGCTGACGGCGCGGGAGGCCTTCGATTATCTCGGGGAGGACCCGGCAGGGGCGACCGTCGCCGTCCAGGGCTACGGCAACGCCGGCAGCGTCGCGGCGAAGTTCATTGAGTCCGAACTCGGCGCCGACGTCGTCGCGGTGTCGGACTCCTCGGGGGCGGTGTACCACCCCGACGGGCTCGACACCCGCGCCGTCAAGCAGTACAAGAACGAAACCGGCGCCGTCACCGGCTACGACGGCGCCACCGAGGAGCTAACCAACGAGGAGCTGCTGACGATGGACGTCGACCTGCTGGTGCCGGCGGCGCTGGAAAACGCCATCGACGCCGACCTCGCGCGGGACGTGGGCGCCGAC
>PXSC01000168.1 GCA_003023535.1 Halobacteriales archaeon QS_9_70_65
CGTCGAGAGCGTCGAACAGCAGGGCGGCGACGTGACCGTCTTCTCACACGAGTTCGACCCCGGCCAGCAGCTGGCCAACCTCGGCGGCATCGCCGCGCTCTTGCGCTACCGGCTGAACTGATGCTGAACACCGTCCGTCGTTCCGGCGTCGAACGCCCTCGTGCAGTCGAACCGGCGAGTGACCGCGACGATCATCGGCCGTTTAATAGCGGCACTGAGCCGCGAGTCACGATCGGGCCTCCGGCAGACCGGGACGGCCGTCGGCGACCCACAGTGCTGCCGCCAGCGCGAACAGTCCGAGTTCGTGATGCGGCGGCGTCGTCGACTCCGCCGGCAGGTACTGGACGAGTTCCGATGGTCGCTGGGGTACCGGAAGGCCGGCGTCACGGGTCGGAACGGGAAGTCGGGGTCGGACCACCGGCCGGCGAGGGCCGTCGGAAGCGCGTCCGCGACGACGCGGGCGAGTCGCCCGAACAGGAATGTCGACGCGACGCCCGGCCGGTCGGAGCGACGGTCGAAATACTACGGGCCGACGCCGCAGGCGGCCGCGAACGGCAGCGAGCCTCCGAGATCGCGTCCGGACGGGAGCAGGCTCACCCGGGCGACCGGGGGCTCGTCCGTCGGGTCCGGAACCCGCGCGCCGACGGCGAGCGCGGCGACGGCGAGGCCCGCCGGGGGCCATCGGTCCGACCCCGGACGGCGAGCGAGCAGGCGAGGGAGCCGACGGCCAGATGACCTTCAGGTAGCGTTCGCGTTTCCGTGGTGGCCGGGTACACCCGAGCGTTCTCACCAGTAGACTGGGTCGGCCGTCTCGCCGCACGGTGAGCGACGCCGGAGACGGCCGCATCCTCGGCGCGCGGGCCGACCGTTCGCGGTCGGGGTCCAGTGTCGCTCGGAACCCGGAAGCCGCACCGCCGACGTCGCCGACTGTGACGACACGAAGTAGTCCCGTCCGGCACGGACTTCGATCGGCTGCCGACCGAATATCGCGGGGAAACGTCGAAAGAATTACCGCCGGCAGTATCGGACGGTTCGTGGCCGCGATTCCGGTGAAGCACCGGGACGATTTCCGGGCCTCAGAGCCCGAGTTCGGACATACTGCCGGGTGTATCCGCGGGGACGTCCTTGACGATGGCGATTCCGGAGGCGCCGACGGCGACGTTGGGCGACCCGAGCGTGAGTCCCTCGAGGTTCTGCTCGGTATCCGTGGTGTCTTCGTTCCACGAGCCGGCGGCGTACTCGAACACCCGACCGCTCTCGCCGACGGTGTAGCCCGACTCGTCTTCGATTTCGATGTCGCGCAGGGAGAGGTTGCCTATGTCGGTCCGCCTCCAGGCGCCGTTGTATCGCCAGACGGAGCCGCCGCCGCCGACGGCCCAGACGTCGTCCGATCCGTCACTGTCGATACCGTAGAGGCTATTGTCCGTGTCCGGGATGCCGATCCGCTCGTAGGTCGTTCCGTCGTCGGTCTCGAAGACGCTGGCGTTGGTGTTGAGCACGTGCCCGGACCGCTCGTCGTAGAAGTCGATGGCGGGGAAGCCATCTCCCTGGCCGGGGGCGACGGAATTGTACGTGCCGCTCCTGCCGTTGTTGAAGCTGTAGGAGATACCGCCGGAGTCGTCGGCGGTGTACACGTTGGCCTCGCCGCTCTCGCCGGTGACGGCGATGTCCGTGAAGTTGGCCGTGTTATCTTGGGGTTCGCCACGGTCGTTGATGTTGCCCGTCGCCACGTCGTACTCGCCGATGGCGCCGGAGGCGCCGGCGAACCACAGCCGCTCGCCGTCGTCGGTGACGTCCACGCCGAGAAGGTCGCGGCCGTCGCCCGTGACGCCGCCGTCGGTGACCTTCCGCCACCTCTCTTCGGTTCGCTCGAGGAGGACGCCGTCCTGGCCGACGGCGTAGGCGTTCCCGTCGGCAGAGGCGTTTCCGCCGGCGTAGGCGACGTCGTAGAGCGTCCCGTCGGCCGGCGTCTTTTCGGTTCTCCACTCCGCTTGGGCCGCCGCCCGGCCCGCGAGAGTTGCTGATGCGAAGGCTGTACCTACTGCTTTAATCGCTGTTCGGCGATTCATCATGGTCCCCATAGGATGGGGTACGCTTGAACACTTACTTATCCTTTTCGATCATATCCAAAGGTTCATGTAATCGGACCTGCGGAGCGGCCTCGCTCCATCGACGGCGGCCGTCGGTCCCGCGGTAGCGTCGACGACGCTTGCCGTGGTCGTCCGGACGTCGGCACCGTACCGCCGGCCCCGATGTTTGACCCTCGGGTCGACGTGTCCAGCGCGTCCGGCGTCCCCGGGGTCGCCCGACGGCCGGTGCTCGTCGGTTCGGTGTTCTCCATAGAGGCGGTCCGATTACCTGCCAGCGCCGACGCGACCTCGTGCCCGCCGGGTCAGTGTTCTCCACAAGGGGTGCGAACGCCTCATAGTGACTGCCGTGATCGTCTACCGGTTCGGCCGCACGACCCCGTGCGATCGGCGTTAAAATGATTCACGACGGGTACTGTCACGAGGGGCGCCGCGAGACGTCGACGGTCAATCCGTCGCGGGCCACCCGGACGTCGGCGTCGACCCGACCGCCGACGGCTTCGATCATCGACTCGTGTTCGCCGTCGGTATGGGGGTAGAGATGCGTCAGGTAGACGCGACCGAGGTCGCGGCCGGCCAGCGTCTCGCCGAGCTGCGTCGGCGTCGGGTGGTTGTCGACGTCGATGTCGTCGGGGAACGAACAGTCGTGGGCCAGAAGCGCCGAGCCGTCGGCGAGGTCCGCGACGGCCTCCGTCGCCTCGGTGTCGGCGGAGAAGGTGAACGTCCGACCCCGGCGACACTTCCCGGATCGAGAGGTCGAACCGGCCGGCCATGTAGTCGTGGACCGACAGCAGGCCCTCGACGAGCGCCCCGGTATCGTCGGGGCCGACGATCTCGAGGTCGGTCTCGCCCGCCAGCCACCGCGCCTTCAGCAACGGCAGCAGGTCGGAAACGTGGTCGAGGTGGTGGTGAGTCAGGAGAACGGTGCCGATCCCCTCGTAGCCGACGTCCGTCGCCGCGAGGCCGTGCATCGCGCCGCTGCCGCAGTCGATCAACAGCGGGTCGGCGTCGCCGCCGGAATCTTCCAGCAGCAGTCCGGTCTGGTTCCGCTCGCCGGTCGGCATCGCCGCGCCGGTGCCGAGGAAGGTGACCTGCATGTGCTCACCGTGGAGACGGGTCGGCAAGTGCGCTGCGGTCACCTACCGCGGCGTGAACAGAGAGGGACCGAAGATCCCTCAGGCAGTCGGGCAAAGCCCGACGACGACGAGGCTCGCATGGCGGACGGGAGGGACGCTCGCTTCGACGGACCCGACTTCGGGGCCGGGTGACACCGGCCCATCCAACCAGAGAGAGGCAACCTGTCCCGCAGGAATTGGTCGCCCACCCGCTACCGGGCTATCGCACGTGCGCCCTGATTGGATGTCTATGCGTATAATTGCCAGACTGAAATAGCTGACGCGATTCCCGCCCGTCCCCAGAACGCTTCGCGTTCTGGTGTCTCGGAAATCGGAGATTTCCAATGAGTCCGCAGGAACTGCGTTCCTGCGAGATGCGAACGAATCGCAGAGCGATTCGTTAACGTCCTCAGAACGCTTCGCGTTCTGATGGGCGAACGAGACGCGAAGCGTCTCGTTGACGCCGTGAACAGAGAGGGACTACGTCCCTCAGGCAGTCGGGCGTTGCCCGACGACAGCGTGGCGTCGGAGACGCCACGGGCAGACGGCGCGAAGCGCCGTCGACGGCGGGACTCCCTCGCTGTATTAGGTGGCCGTCGGCGACGAGAAGTGCGTCCGGCGGTATCAGCCGTCGCGGCCGCCGTGCTTCCGGAACCAGACGCGCTCGCCGACCGGGGAGTCGTCCGGCCCGAGGTCGAGTCGGCCGACGAAGAGGTCGCGGACCGCCATCGTGACGACGAGTTCGACCGGATCGCCGTCCTCGGGGGCCGACGGTGACGACGCAGTGGCCGTCCCGCTCGGTGACGGCCTCGACGGTCCCGACCGACCACCGGTCGCGGTGGTGGGCCGGCTCCCGGGCGTGGATGC
>PXSC01000169.1 GCA_003023535.1 Halobacteriales archaeon QS_9_70_65
AACGTTTTTAGTCGCCTGCGAAGTGGGTCGGTGACACATGGTCATTCCGACGCCAGACAGCGGGATCCTGAAGCGGGCGTACGCGAACCTCGTCGGCGGTGGCGGGCGGTTCGTCTCCCTCGACGTGCCGGACGAGGTGCTGAAGCGACTCTACACGTACGGGAGCCTGGCGGACACCGACCGGGGCGTCGAGTTCGAGGTGAAAAACCGGCTCCAGGACGCCAAGCTCGCCGGGATCGACCGCCTGGAGGTCGACGGCCGGACGGTCGATTCCGGTCGGGTGCTGCTGGAGACGGCCGACGGCGAGACGCTCCGCCTCGAGGCGGTCACGCCGGACGACCCCGTTCCGTTCCCCGTCGGCCGGACCGTGGTCGTCGTCGTCGAGGACATGGACCTTCCGGCCGGCGACCACGACATCGTCATCGAGTTCACGGCCGAACCGTTCGGCGACCTGATGCTGGAGATCGGCGACACCATCCGCGACGAGGGCCGGCTGCCGTCGATCCCGCGCGACGGAGAGGACAATTACAGCGAGTCGGCCATCGCCGGGCGCCACGACTACCTCGAGGCCGAAACCGGCGTCGACCTGGAGCACGTGCCGGAGTACTCCTTCGACGCCGCCCGCGGCGAGGGTAACATCGAGAACTTCGTCGGCGTCGCCCAGGTGCCGCTCGGAGTCGCCGGCCCGGTGAAGGTCGACGGCGAGCACGCCGACGGCTACTATCCGATCCCGCTGGCGACCACCGAGGGGACGCTCGTGGCCTCCTACAGCCGCGGGATGAAGGCCATCAACATGAGCGGCGGCGCGACGGCGACGGTGACCGACGACAAGATGAACCGCGCGCCCGTCTTCGTCTTCGAGGACGCCCGCAACGCCCGAAGCCGAGGAGACCTCCAGCGTCGCCGAACTGCTCGAGATCGAGGACTACATGACGAACAACTTCGCCCACCTGCGGTTCGGCTACCGGACGGGCGACGCCGCGGGCCAGAACATGGTCGGCAAGGCCACCTTCGCGGCCTGCAACTGGATCCTCCAGGAGTACCCCGGCTACGTCGAGAACTTCTACCTGGACGGCAACACCTCCACCGACAAGAAGGCCTCGGCGGTCAACCGGATGATGACCCGCGGCAAGCGGGTCACCGCCGAGGTGACACTGGACGAGGACACCTGCATCCACCACCTCGGCGCCGACCCGGAGAGCCTCGACCACCACGGCAAGATCGCCTCGCTCGGCGCGCTGCTGGTCGGCGGCGAGACCAACGGCGCCCACCCCGCCAACGGGCTGGCGTCGCTGTTCATCGCCTGCGGCCAGGACGAGGCCAACGTCGCCGAGTCCCACGCCGCGGTCGTCAACACGACGCTGTTGCGGGACGACTCGCTGCACATCTCGGTGACGCTGCCGTCGCTCATCGTCGCCACCTACGGCGGCGGCACCGGCCTGGCGACCCAGGAGGAGTGTCTCGCGATGCTGGACTGCGACGGCCCCGGCAACGTCGACAAGTTCGCCGAGATCGCCGCCGCGACCGTCCTGGCCGGCGAAATCTCGCTCGGAGCGGCCATCTCCGCCTCCGACTGGGTGACCAGCCACGAGTCCCTCGGCCGCAACCGGTAGCGACGTCGGGCGGTCGCCGTTTTCACCCTTCGACCGGCGGCGGTCCGAGAATCTCGATGCCGTAGTCGCCGGCCAGCTCGTGCACCCGCTCGACGACCGCCTCGGATGGCGGTTCGGTCGGCACGGCCGGGTCCTCGACCGGCTCGCCGACGGCGGCGACGAACTCGTCGAAGCCGCCCGGCGAGGCCGTGACGGTGACCGTCGACTCCACGTCGGCGACGAACTCGTCGAAGCCGCCCGGCGAGGCCGTGACGGTGACCGTCGACTCCACGTCGGCGACGAGGGCGTGGGGCTCGCCCCGCGGCAGGACGATGGTGCCGCCGGCCTCGACGGTCCGGCGGTCGTCGTCGGTGTGTGCCGTCACGCGGCCCTCGCGGACGTGGAACGTCTCGTCGACGTCCTCGTGGACGTGCATCGGCGTCGCGTGGCCGGCCCGCATCTGCATCTCGACGACGGACTGTCGGCCGGCCGTCTCGGCGGCGCTCACGACGACGTGCGACGCGGTGTCGAGAAACCGGTACGACCCGCCTTCCCCGGGCCGGCCGACGGCCGGCTCGTCGAAGTCGGACATGGTGTATGACTACACCGACGAGCGGATAAACCCGACGCCCCCGCGGCCGGGGGTCAGGCGTCGTCGACCTCGTAGGCGAGGCCGGCGTCCCGCAGCGCGTCGGTGACGCGGCCACCGAGGTCGGTCGTGGCGACGACGACGACGTCGAGCCCGCGGCCGGCGGCGTCGGCGGCCACCTCGCCGGCGGCGAAGGTGACGTCGGCCTCGCGGCCGGAGCGGCGGAGGGTCGCGACGGCCTCGACGCCGGCCGCGGCGACGACGTCGGCCTCGGCGGCGGCGTCGGCCAGCCGCCCGGAGCGTTCGGGGTACGCCGAGCGGATCGGGGCGACCTGAAAGACGGTCACCTCGCCCGGTTCGAGGTCCATCACGCCGTCGAAGCCGGTGACGCCGACCACCTCGCCGGCGGCGGCGTCGGTCGTCGTCACGCCGGTCGCCGGGCCCGCCTCGCCCGGCGTCGCCCGCAGCAGCCCGTCGTCGATCGACAGTGACACCCGCTCGCCGGACTCGACGTCGTCGGTGGCGAAGGCGGCGTCTTCCTGCATACTCCCGAGGACGTCGTCGGTGACGTGGTCGGCGAAGCGGCGGACGTCGGAGGCCTGCTGGAACAGCCAGTCGACGCCCTGTTTCGTGACGCGGTAGCGGGAGCGGGCCTCCTTCTCGACGAATCCCTCGTCGACCAGCTCGCGGATGTACTCCGAAACGGCCTGGCTGGTGACGCCGACCGCGTCGGCGATCTCGCCTTGGTTGACCGCCGGCTGGCGGTCCGCGATCTCGACGAGGACGCGGAACTTCGTCGCGGCCCGCTTGTTGTCGAGGACGTCGACCATACCGATTCCAGGGAGCGGCCGTACAAAAACCCTGACGGGCCGGCCGGCGCCAGCGCTTTGTCGCCGGCGCCGCTACCGCGGGTATGGAGTTCGAGCCCCGCGACCGGGCAGTCTATCTGCCCGACGCGGACACGCTGGTCTGTGCGGACCTCCACGTCGGCCGGGACGCGGCCTCGAACGTCGAGTTCCGCGTCGGCGAACACGAGGACCTCCGCGAGCGGTTCCGGGCGCTGTGTGACCACTATGAGCCCGCCGAGACGGTGGTGGCCGGCGACCTGTTGCACTCCTTCGACCGGCTGCCGCGGGGCGTCGTCGAGACGGTCCGGGCGCTGCGGGCGGCCGCCGAGTCGGTCGACTGCCGGCTCGTCGTCACCCCCGGTAACCACGACTCGATGCTCGGGGAGGTGTGGGACGGCCCCACCCCCGAGGAGTACCGCATCGACGGCGCCGACGGCTCGGTCGTCGCGGTCCACGGCCACGCCCCGCCGACGACCGACGCCGACTGGTACGTCGTCGGCCACGACCTGCTGATGCTGCCGGCGTTCAGCCGGCTGCCGGCCGGCGTCGAGGTCAACGAGATGCGTGCCGGGGACTTCCGGTCGCCGCTGATCGAGGCCGCCGGCGGGCTCCGACCGATCGTCCGGGACGAGACGGCCGACCGGACCCACGAGTTCCCGCCGCTGTCGGAGTTCCGCCGGCTACTGTAGCCTCGCTCGGACCGTCTCGGCCGCCTTCCGGCCGCTCTCCATGGCGCCCTGGATGGCCGACCACTCGGTGTAGTCGCCGGCCAGGTACACCGGTCCCTCGGGGGCGTCGACGGCCGGCAGCGCCGCCCGGAAGCCCGGCGGCTGTGCGAACTGGGCGAAGTCGATTCGGTCGACGGCCAGCACCGCCAGGTCGCCGAAGTGGTTCTCCGGGTACCACGACGACAGCGCCTCCCGAACGGTCTCGCCGAGGGCGGCGTCGTCGGCGTCCTGCTCGCCGAGGAACGTCGCCGACAGCAGCTGCCGGTCGTCCGGGGCGTACTCGGAAGCGGCGGCGCTCATCGGGGCGACGGCGTTCGGCCGAGCGTCGGCCGCGTTCAGCACGATCCGCGAGCCGGTGTCCAGCGACTGGAAGGCCGGCAGCGAGCAGTGGACCGTCACGCAGGCCTTCGCGTCGGTCGGCGTCTCGACGCCGGTCAGCTCCGCGGCGCGCTTCGGGTCCGTCGCGACGACGGCGGCGTCGGCGGCGACCGACCCGGCGTCGGTCTCGACGGTCACCCCGGCGCCATTGGCGTCGGCGACGACGTCGGTCACTTCCCGGCCGGTCTCGACGGTCGCGCCCGCCGTCTCCGCCCGCCGCCGTAGCTGGGCCGGAATCGCGCCCATCCCCGCCGCCGGGACGACGGTGTCGCCCTCCGACAGCATCTTGAACGTGTACTCGAAGACGTGACTCGACGTCGACAGCGACCGCTCCAGCGTGATGCCGCCGTAGAACGGCTCGGCGAACCGCTCGACGAACGCCTCGGAGAAGCCGCGGTCCCGGAGGTACGCTCGGACGGACGTGTCGGCGCCGTCGAGGAGGCCGTCGACGTCCCGGCCTCGGAGCTCGACCTGCAGCCGGAGCAACCGGAGCTTGTCGCCGATCGTGACCTCGCGGTTCAGTAGCGTCGGGACGGCCCCCCCGGGGTCGCCGAGCGGGTCCGACAGCGTCGACCGCCGGTTCGGCGCCGCGATGGTCGCCCCGGGGGCGAACCGCCGGAGCGACAGCGCTTCCAGGTCCAGCTCCCGGCGGGCGGCCGGATAGCCGGTGAACAACACCTGGAAGCCGCGATCGAGCGTGAACCCGTCGACGACGCGGGAGCGGACGCGGCCGCCGACCCGTTCGTCGGCTTCGAGCAGTTCGACCGTGGCGCCGGCCGCCGCCAGGCGTCGTGCCGCGACCAGGCCGGCGAGCCCTCCGCCGGCGACGACGAC
>PXSC01000170.1 GCA_003023535.1 Halobacteriales archaeon QS_9_70_65
GTCGCTCGCATCTCGCACACGGGACGGAACGGTTGCGCGAGCGCGTCGCCTCGCTCCACCGCCGGAACGGCGAGTGAGCGGGAGACGCTACTCGCGGATGATGCGGACGCCGCTGATCAGCGCGACCGCGAAGACGGCAAACAGGAGCAGGTAGACCCACAGAGCGCCGTCGAGCGACCCGAGGAACACGCCCGACCTCTGGATCGAGTTACCGTTGGCTACCGTCACCGTCACCGTCCGGGTGACGCCGCCCTCGATGCCGACTTCGTACTCGCCCGGTGCGTCGAAGGCGTGTTCAAGGGAGACCTCGCGCGTCTCGCCGGCCGGCACGGTGACCGTCTCGGAGTCGACGGTCTCGCCGTCGGCGAACATCCGGACGACGACGGTCTCGTCGCCCTCGTCGGCGGCGTTCTCAATCGTTGCACCGCCGGAGACGGTCTCGCCGGTGCCGACCTCGGCGGGGTCGATCGTCGAGTCGACGATCGTCACGCTCTCGACGTCGGCGACGCCCTGCTCGGTGTCGTCGCCGGGGGTGTCCGGGTCGAGGTAGTCGGGGACGCCGTCGCCGTCGGCGTCACCGGTTCCCTCCTCGGCGTCCGGGACCCCGTCACCGTCCGAGTCCCCGTCGAGGTAGTTCGGCGTCCCGTCGCCGTCGGCGTCGCCGGTCCCCTCCTCCGAATCGAAGATGCCGTCGCCGTCCGAGTCCCCGTCGAGGTAGTTCGAAATGCCATCACCATCGGTGTCGGCGGCCCCCTCCTCCGAATCGGGGACCCCGTCACCGTCCGAATCCTCGTCGAGGTAGTTCGGCGTGCCATCGATGTCGACATCGCCGGTCCCTTCCTCCGAATCGAGGATCCCATCGCCGTCCGAGTCGGTGTCTTTGTAGTTCGGCGTGCCATCGCCGTCGGTGTCGTCGGTCCCTTCCTCCGAATCGGGGATGCCATCGCCGTCCGAGTCGGTGTCGTCGAGGTTCGGGTCACCGTCGCCGTCGACGTCGTCGTCGCCCTCCTCGGAGTCGGAGATGCCGTCACCGTCGGTATCCGTCTCGCCGGAACCGTCCGAACCGTCAGTGCTGCCGTCGCCGGTGCTTCCGTCGTCGCCGCTGCCGTCGTCGGTGCCGCCGTCGTCTCCGTCTCCACCGTCGTCATCGCTGCCGTCGTTTCCGTCTCCACCGTCGTCACCGCTGCCGTCGTCTCCGTCTCCACCGTCATCCCCGTCGTCCGCGGAGGACGAACAGCCGGTATCGGCCGCTGCATCCCACTCGCCCGTCGCCCGCAGGTACGCCCTGGCGGCGGCCGACTCGTCGCCGACCTGTACGCAGGCGTCGACGTCGACGACGTCGTCCTCGGTGCCGTTCTCGCAACTGCTCCCGGCTACGTCCGCGCAGACGTCGGCGTCGAACGTGTCATTGTCGCTGTGGTTGTCCGCCGTCTCCGCGAGGCGGTCGGCGGCGTCGTCGGCCTCGGGCTCCCCGTCGGAGTCGTCGTCCCGGTCGACCGTCGATGTCTCGTCGGCGTCCCCCTCGGCGTCGTCGGGTTCGGGCTTCTCGACGGAGTCATCGTCCCGGTCGACCGTCGACGTCTCGTCGGCGTCCCCCTCGGCGTCGTCGGAGCCGGACGTCTCCGCTCCTGCATCGTCGGTGTCTTCCTCGGCGTCGTCGGAGCCGGACGTCTCCGCTCCCGCATCGTCGGTGTTTTCCTCGGCGTCGTCGGAGCCGGACGTCCCTGCTCCCGCATCGTCGGTGTCTTCCTCGGCGTCGTCGGTATCGACGGCGTCGTCGACCGTATCGGCCAAGCCGTCGTCGTCCGGGCTCTCGTTGAGAGACTGTGCAGCGGTCACCGCGGGCGGTGCCGCGATGGCCGACAGTAGCATTACTACTGAGAGTATCCCCACCTTTATCCCATTCATCCCGGTCCAACTCCAGTGTTACTTATAAAATAAGTTCTGCCGTACATTACACGTCTTTTATATCACCGGGAGGTGACGTAGATACCGAGCAGGACGACCGCGGCGCCGGCGAGGGTCGTCGGGCCGGGGGCCTCCGCCAGCAGGATCAGCGCCAGCAGCGTCGCGCCGACCGGCTCGCCGAGCAACGAAACGCTGACGACCGACGACTCGACGTGCTCCAGCGCCCAGTTGACGACGGTGTGGCCGAACAGCCCCGGTCCGACCGCCAGCGCGAGGAAGATGAGCCACACCGGCCGACGAGGACGTAGACGGCGGCCATGACGGCGCCGAGCACCGCCAGGGCGTTGCCGTACAGCGGGCGGGGCCCCCGAACGGCGGCACCGGCCAGCAGGTCGCCGGCCGACATCGCGACTATCCCGACGACGGCGACGCCGATGCCGGTCGCTCGCCGGCGGCCGACCCGCTCGTCGAGGACGACGGCCGCACCGACGGCGACGAACAGCGGCTGGGACTGCACGAGCGTGACGCTGGCGGCGACGCTCGTCCAGGCGAGGCTCTCGAAGTAGGCGGCGAAGTGGACGGCCAGGGCCGCGCCGGTCGCCGTCGCGACGAGCCAGTCGCGGCGACGGAAGGCGCCGAACTCCCCGCGGTAGCGGGTGAAAAGCAGCGGCGACAGCAGCAGCGTCGTCAGCGCCACCCGGTAGAGCGCGAGCACGACGGCCGGTGCCGAACTCCAGCGGACGAGGACCGCGCTCGTCGAGACGGCGGCGATGGCGACCGCCAGCGCGGCCGCCGGCGGCGTCCGTTCCTCGAGACGCGCGAGCACGACCGATTCTGGCGGGCGGGACGACAAGTCGGTTCCGCAACGGGCTCGTCCGGCGCCACGGCGTCGCCCGTCAGGCAACTTGCGTCTTCCCGCCCCGGCGGAACTGCTACTCCAGCAGCGCCTTCGTCTTCCGGTGTCGGTCCCGGAACATCGGCTCGAAGCCGACCCAGCCGAGCGGCGACGCCGCCCGTCCGACGGCGCCGCCGGGGAGTTCGTATTCGACGCGGTCGGCGACGACCGTCGCCTCGCCGTCCGCGAGAAACCGGTGGGTGTGTTCCCAGGTCGGGAACGGACCGCCCTCCATGACGTCGCGGAACATCGCCCGGTCGTCGGGTTCGGTGCGCTCGGTGATGACGGAGGTCCACTCCTGGCGCGGGCCGACGCCGAGGGGTCGCATCGCGAGGTCGATCTCCGCGCCGGGTTCGAGTAGCTCGGGGTCGGCCTCGCCGTCGGGGCCGGTCACCTCGCGGATTTCGAGGTTCATGAAACCGGGCGTGAGCGCATCGAGGCCGTCGACGGTCGAGTGGAACGACCACACCTCATCGAGCGGCGCCAGAACCCGCGTCTCCCGCGTGTACGTGGCCATGTCGGTGGTAGTGGTCTCGCCGACAAAACAAGCACGGACGACGGGCCGCCGGATTACTTCAGCCGTTCCTGCAGGAAGGAGGGGTGGGCGGCCTCGACGCCGTCGACGGAGAGGATCTCCTCGCGGATGACGTCGCCGACGGCGTCGCCGTCGGAGGCCCGGACCTCCGCCATCAGCATGTGGTCGCCGCTGGAGGCGTACAGCGCCTCGACGGCGGCTTTCTCCTGCAGCTCGCCCGTCACCTCGATGTAACGGTCGCTGGCGACGTCGACGCCGACGAGGGCGATGGAGGTCTCGGAGAGTTTCTTCGGGTCGACGTCGGCCGAGTAGCCGACGATGACCCCCTCCGACTCCAACTTGTCGATGTACTTCCGGACGGTCGGTTTCGACACGTCGGCCCGTTCGGCGATCTCGGCGTACGAGGCCTGGGCGTCCTCTTCCAGAACCGACAGTATCCGGTCTTCCGTCTCCGTGCTCATGTGTCTCGATTTTCCGTCCGCGAAAAAATATCTTCCGAACTTGAAAACACGTCGCCCGGCCCCTCGGAAGCAGCGGTCGACGGCCGCCAGCAGGGGTCAGACGCCACCGCCGAGCCCCAGGTCGACCGCTGCTGAAGTCGGTGCTTAACGAGCGATGACCGGCGAGCCAGTTTCTGCCGGTCAGTCGACCGGCTCCCGGCGGACCGAACGGGCGAGACGCTGCGTGGCGGCGACGCCGTGGTCCGAGAGAGCGACGCTCTCTCGTCATCCGCTCACGGGCGGCGGAGCCGCCCTTCGCACGGTCCGCGGGACCGAAGGTTCGCTCACTCACGAACGGCGCGAAGCGCCTTTCGAACGACCACGGAACCGGATGCCGGCGGTGCCGGCACCCCGCGCGGCACCGTCGCGCGAGGACACGACGGGCCGCACCGCGACCGAGAAGCGTGGTTCGAGCGATGCATCGTTCGTCAGTGCGGGAAATCGAGGATGTCACGCGTGCAGTCAGAACGCACCGTGTCCTGACGACAGCGCCGCACCACGTCCGGCAAGCGGCCAGAATCCGCGAGATTCTGGCGACATCACGAGGAAGCGTCGTTCTCTCGAACGACAGCGAGCAGTAGCGAGGCGCCGAGCGAAGCGAGGGGCCTCGGGCTGGCGAACGGCGTCCTCGCGAGTGAAGCGAGCGAGGGCTCGGCAGAGCGCCGCTCTGCCGGCGAGCCCCGCGAGCCGTGAGCCGCGGGCAGCGAGGCGACGGAGTCGCCTCGGGCCGTGCGAGCAGGCCGTGCGAGGCGGGTTCACCGCCTCGAATTCGCGGCGCGAAGCGCCGCGCATGGCCCGCGAGCAGCAGTCGAGCGTGCTGAGGGCTTTCTGGATTCCTCAATCCGCATCTGGACACTATCCATAGGGCGGTGGGCGGGTTTTTGTGCGACGGGAGCGACGGTGACCGCATGCTCGACGTATTGGACGGCGAGGCCAGAGCGGTCGACACCCACGCCCACCAGCCGACGAACGTCTTCTTGGAGGACGCCGGCGGGCAGATGATGCGCGACGCCGCCGAGA
>PXSC01000171.1:0-7560 GCA_003023535.1 Halobacteriales archaeon QS_9_70_65
GTCGCGTCGTCGTGGACGTGGGGGTCGAAGGCGCCGTCGGGACCCAGGGCGAACAGCTTGACGAGTACGTCGTCGTGGACGACCAGTTCGGCGGTCTCGACCTCGCCGGCTGCCGGGTCGATGTCGGGAAGTTCGTCGAGCGTCATACTCCAGCGTGAGCGGGCCGACGCAAAGAACCTCCCGCCGCGAACCGCGGAGTTCAAGTGCGCGGCAAGGCACCAGTAGAGTATGAATCACGCCCGTTCGGAGAAGAAGCGCACCGGCGGCCGACGCCGGTCCGTCCGGAAGAAGCAGAAACACGAGCAGGGGTCGGCCCCGACGGAGACAACCCTCGGCGACGAGCAGTTGAAGATCGCCGAGACCCGCGGCGGCAACACGAAGGTCCGGGCGGTCGCCCGCAGCGTCGCCAGCGTCGCGACCGACGACGGCGTCGAACGCGCCGACATCGAGGACGTCGTCGAGAACCCCTCGGACCCCAACTACGTCCGACGGAACATCATCACCAAGGGCGCCGTCGTCGAGACGTCGGTCGGCCGCGCCCGCGTGACCTCCCGCCCCGGCCAGGACGGCCAGGTCAACGCCGAACTCGTCGAGTAACTCCTCCAGCGGTCCGTATTACGGGAACTCCCGGAGCGTCTCCAGCAGCTCCTCCAGCGGTAGCGTCGTCGCGACCGATACCGTGCAGCACGACCGCCGAGGGCGTCGGCGTGACGACCCGCAGTGCCACCAGCGGCGACTCCCCGCGGGTGACGTTCGTGAACACCAGCGCCCGGTTGGTCGACTGTCCGTACAGCCGGTAGAACTCCTCGCTGGAGAGTCGCTTGATCGCCTCGACGCTGTTGATGACGGTGTGGCCGGCGATGTCGTCGCCCCGGCCGGCGACGACGGACTCGGCGTCGACGGCTCGGCGGAACCGCCGTAACGGCACCGTCGTCTCGTACTCCCGGAGGTCGTGGACGACGTCGCTGTCGAAGCCGGCCGACAGGACGCGGGCGTGCTGGCGGACCCGATCGCCGCCGCGGCGCTCGTCGACGGTCAGCAGCGCCTCGACGACGCGGCTGACCACGCGTATCCCTGGATTCTCCCGGCGGCCGCTCTCGTAGTCCGACACCACCGACGAGGAGACGTCCAACTCCTCGGCCAGCCGCGTCTGGGTGACGTCGAACTCCTCGCGCCACTTCCGCAGCGTCGCCCCCGGCTCCTCCGACAGTGCCACCTCCCCGGCGATGCGCTCGGCCAACTCCGCCCGTGGGTCGCGCATACCGCCCGGTGGACGGCCACGGTCATAAGGCTCGCGCGGCGCGACGGCCGAAGATCGGACCGCAGAACGGCGCCGCTACCGGCTGGCGATGTGCGACTCGCTCGCGGTCGGCGTGGCCGGCCACCCGGTCGGGCTCCGCGTGGACCTGCCGGTCGTCGCTCTCGCCGTCTACCGGACGGGCGTGCTCGGCTTCGTCGGCGTCCGAAAGGACAGTTCGGCGACGCCGTACGACGAGCGTCACGAGCGGCTGGAGGCCCGCTCGGCGCCGACGACGCTGAGGCTCGGGGCCTTCTCGTGGCGGTCGCGCCGGCCGCCGCCCGCGCTGGCGGAGCACTTCGACTGCCGCATCGAGGGCGTCTTCGCGCCGGAGTGACCGGCCCGGCGGCGAGTTTATGCTCCCGGGGGTCGTCCGTCCGGCAATGCCGCCGACGCTCGTGACGGTCGCCGTCGGTGTCCTGCTGGGGGTCGCGCTGCTGGGGGCGGCCTTCGACCGTCAGTCGCTGGCGGTCGTGGCGGTCGTCGCCGCCGTTCCGGACCTCGACGCCGTTCTCAGCCTGTTCGTCCGGGGAGCGACCAACGCCGCCCTCCACAACGTCTTCGTCCCGCTCGCGGCCGCCGTCGCCCTCTACGCCGACACCCGGCGGGAGGACTCGTGGCTGCGGGCCCGCCACGGCTGGTACGGGGTCCGGGTCGCCTGGGTCACCGTCGCCGTCTACGCCGTCGCCGGCGTCGGGATGGACCTGTTCAACGTCGAGAGCGCGGCCGTGTTCTACCCGGTTTCGAACCGCTATCTCTCGGTCGTCGGCAAGCTCGTCCTCTCGACGCAGGAGGGAGTCGTCCAGACGTACGTCGAACTCGGCGACGGCTGGCTGGCGGCCGTCTCCCAGGGGACGACCGAGAGCCGCCACATTCCGACGTGGGTGAACCCGACGCCCGGCACGTCGAACCCGCCGGGCGCCGACCGGACGGTCCGGCTCGTCGACTCCGGCTGGCAGCTGGTCGTCGTCGCGACCGCCGCCGCGGCGGTTCCGGCCCGATTCGCCGTCGCAGGGAGGGACCGCTGATGCCGTCGTCGGTCGTCCACGCCGGCTTCGCGCTGCTGCTCGCGGTCGGGCTGCTCGGGCCGTACTTCGACCGCCGGGCGGCCGCGGCGCTGGTCGCCGTTTTACTCGTCCCCGATGCCGACACACTCGCGGGGTTCGTCCTCGACGGCGCCCACCGGTCGCTGCTACACAACCTCCTGCTGCCGGCGGTCGCGGCCGTCGCCCTCTACCGAGCGACGACCCGCGAGGGGTCGTGGCTCCGCCGCCGGTTCGGCGACCGGGGCGTCCGGATCGCCTGGGTCGCCCTCTTCGTCCACGTCTTCGCCCACGTCGGCCTCGACTGGTACCACCTCGACGGGGTGAACCTCTTCTACCCCGCCGTCGACCGCTTCTTCGAGCTGAGCGGGAGGGCGGGACCGCCGTCGACGCCGGCCAGGGCGGGACGACCGACGACACCCACGTCGCCAATCCCGCACAGCCGACCGAGGACACCGGGGCCGGCGGGGGCGGCGGCACCGACCCGGTCGACCGCCGGGCACCGATCGCCGTCCGCGGGTGGCAGCTGTATCTCGTCCTGACCGGGCTGCTGGCGGCCGCCGCCCGAACGCTCCAGTCGGCGCCGCCGGAGGACCGGTAGATGGACGCGACGCTCCGGCCGTACGACGCCGAGACCGACCGGGCGGCGCTGTGGGCGCTGAAGCGCGCCTTCGAGACCGAACTCGGCGCGGCAGGCGGCGACGAGAAGGCGACCGCATACGAGAGGAAACTGACCGACGACTACCGGGAGCGGTGGCTGGCGTGGGTCGACCGCTGCGTCGCCGACGACCCTCGGTGTGTGACCGTCGCCGAGCGGGACGGCGGGCCGGTCGGGTACGTCTTCTTACTGCCTGAGCGACTGGCGTTCGTCTGGGACGCGGCGGTGGTGGACGAACTGTACGTCGTCCCCGAGCGACGCGGAACCGGCGTCGCCGACGACCTGCTGGGGGCCGCGACCGACGTCGCACGGGAACAGGACCTGCCGCTGGACCGCCTACTCCTGGACGTCGACCCGGAAAACGACCGGGCCCGCGCCTTCTACGACCGCCACGGCTTCGAGCCGTGGGGCGAAATCGTCGCCCGGGAGTTACGAAAGGACTGAGACGGGTCGTCGCACCGA
The DNA here is from genome assembly GCA_003023535.1 of Halobacteriales archaeon QS_9_70_65. The sequence goes on from PXSC01000171.1 coordinate 3,461, forward strand.
CTTACCGGTGAACGCCGCGTCGTCGTGGGCGCTCACCGGCGGAGGACTACGACGGTCCGTGTGGTCGGTCGTCGGTCGTCGCGGCGGCGACGACGCCGCCGGCCGCGCCGAAGACGGTCGGATACAGCAGGGCCGCGAGGACGATAGCCGGCAGCAGCGCCGGCGCCCCGGAGGCGTCCCCGACGGTCACCTCGAAGAGGAAGACGCCGACCGACGGCACGAGGTAGCCGGGCAGCACCAGCGCGCCGGTGACGGCACCCTCGGCCGTGTCGGCGACGCCGCGGTACCGACAGGCCGCCAGCCCCGCCCCGAACAGGAGCAGCGGCGGACGGAGATACGGCAGGACGGTGAAGCCGTCCTCGCCGCCGACGAAGTTCCGCGGCGGCGAGAACGGCGCGACGTTGACGTACCTGACGTCGACGAAGTGGGTGTTGTAGAACACCCACCCGACGAGTTCGTACGTCGCCGACTCGCCCTCGGTGAACTCGACGAACGCGTTCAGCGCCGAGTCGTCGAGCTCCGTCGCCGCCAGGAAGTGGATGAGCACGTACCCGAGTACCCACGCGAGCACCCCGGTGAGGGCACCGGCGACGTACGGCCTGCCGTCGTTCGATCGACCGACCGACATGTCGACCGGACCGATGACCGATCCCCGAAAATGCCTTGTGGCCCGTCAGTCGAGCGTCGCCTCGGTATTGACGCCGTAGACCCGCGCCGGCGTCTCGACGTGGGCGCGGCGCAGTGCTGTCTCGTATCCCTGCTCGGCGAGCCACTTCGTCCGGCGCGGGACGGTCTTCGGCCCGAACACCGCCCCCGGCCGGTCGGGGTCGTCGATGAAGTCCGTCTCCATCAGGAACGGCCAGTCGCCGGCGCAGGCCCGTTCGAGTTCGTCCTTGTCGCAGATGACGCTCGGAACGGGGCCGTCGACGCGGCCGTCCGCGTAGTGTTTGATCACCCGCTCGCGGGGCAGGCCAGCGTCCTCGGCCCACTCGGCGACCGTCGCGAAGTCCTCGCCGCCCTCGGTGTGGAGCTGGACGGCACAGCCGACCTCCGCGCCGCGCTCGAAGGCGTGTCGCATCACCGCGTTGGAGGCCGCCCGGACCGCCTCGTCGACGTCGTAGTGGGGCCGGCCGGACTTGACCGCCAGCGCCGGGCCGTCGGCGACGAACTCCGCGGCGACGTCGATGCCCGTCCGCATGAGGTCGGCGGCTCCGTCGGGGTCGTACCCCTGGTCGAGCAGCTGTGAGATGAGCCCCGGGTGGACCCCGAGGACGGGCCAGGCGCGGCCGTCCAGCAGCTCGTCGGCCTCGCGGGTCACCTCGACCGTCATCTCGAACGTCTCCCGGAAGCCGTCGGGGCCGTCCACCTCGCCGACCAGGTCCCAGGAGGGCTTGTTCAGGACGTGCAAGTGGGTGCCGCCGGCGTCGGCGAACGCCGCGGCAGCCTCGACGCCGCGGCCGTCGACCGGGTCCAGGTGGAGGTGGTTGTCTCGAGGACAGGTCCGTCGTACATGTCGACGTGTTCGATCGGTCGCCGGAAAAGCCACACGTCTCGGGCGACCGACGGTGCGGCCGGACCGGCAGGTCAGCCGGCGACGAGCGGCCCGAAGGCGACGACACGACGGGGGTTTCCGGGAGAGTACGGGGCCCCGATCGGGAGCCGGCGATCGGGGGATCGGGCCGGACGGTGGACTCGGACCCATCTTCAGACCCGGACGAGTCCGAACACGCCGGCGGTCTCGCCGACGACCCATCCGAGGAAGACGAGGTAGGCGGCCAGCAGGGAGTACGATTCGGCCGTCGTCAGGGTCAGGTCGGTCCGGAGCACCGTGAACAGGAGAATCGTGGCGACCGTCAGGACGCCCATCATGGGTGCGGCGACGGTGAACGAAACCGGGGCACTCCCGGCGATGAGGACACCGACCGGGATGGCCACCAGCAGATCGAACGTGTTCGACCCGAGGACGTTCCCCAGGCTCGTGACGCCCTTGCCGCCGCGTGCCGCCCGGACGCTGACGACGGCGTCGGGGAGGCTGGTCGCGGCGGCGATGAGGGTCACGCCGGCGAGGAACTCCGGAATCCCGAACGTCTCGTTCAGCCCCTCGACCGCCCCGACGAGCAGCTCGACGGCGACGAGGATGGCGAGTAACCCGGCGGCGAGTCGCCCCCACTCGCGGAGCACGTCGAGTTCTTCGCCGCCGCCGGCCTCGTGGTCGCCGACGTCCTGCCACTGGATGAATAGATAGAGGCCGTACAACAGCAGCGGGATGGCCGCGAGCGGACGGGTCACGCTCCCGTCGAGTGCCGTCCCACCCGCCACGGGGAAGTAGATGACCGCGAACGCGAACGTGATCACCAGCGCCGAGACGGCGAGCATGTAGAACTGCGCTTCCTTGTAGACGATCGCGCGGTTGGCGTCCAGCGGATCCTCGGTCATGATTCCGGACAGCGCCGGGATGACGAGAATGTTGAAGACCGCCGACCCGACGACGGCACCCACCCCCATCCCGAAGGAACCGGACAGGGCGGTGATGACGACGCTCGCCAGCTCCGGGAAGCTGGAGCCGACGGCGACGACGATCGAGCCCTGGACCACCGCAGGCAGCCCGTAGTACGCCGACAGTCCCTCGGCGGCGTCCTCGAGCCACCCGCTGCCGACCCATATCAGCCCGGTAGCGGCGAGGATGGCGATCACCTGGACCGCCGTCGAATCGGGGAGGAACCCACTGAGGACCATACGGTCGGCACCGTCGCCGATGACTTAACGATTGCCGGCTGCGGTCGGTCAACCGAGGGTTATCTCGTCGTTGGCGGCGTTGCGGAGGGCGTCGGACCGGCCGTGGGTGCCGGGGGCGACGGCGACCGTCCGGAGCCCCCGCTTGGCGGCCGTCTCGACGACCGGCTTGAAGTCGGTGTCCCGGGAGACGACGACGAGGGTGTCCACCTGGCCGGCGGTGGCGGCCTCGACGGCGTCGACGGCCAGCCGCACGTCGACGTCGCCGCTCGTCGTCACCACCTCGAAGCCGCGGGCCTCGGCGGCCTGGATCAGCCCCGGGCTGGCGTTCTCGTCGACGTAGACCCGGGCGACGGCGACGGACCCCTCCTCGCGGGCGATGGCCCGCAGCTCGTCGAGGTCGACGTCGAACTCCGCGCGGAAGACGTTCGGCCCGTCGACGAAGATGCCGACGCGGGCCGAATCCGACCGGAGCCCGTCGAGCAATCCCATGATAACCCTCGGCGGGCGGCGGGCAAATCGCTGACGGTCGGGACCGAAGGCCTTACTCTCCGGGCCCCGACCGTCCGGACATGTCGCTCAGGACGCCGCCGCTGTCGGCGGCCCACGCCGAGGCGGGCGCGACGTCGACCGAGTTCGGCGGCTGGGAGATGCCCGTCGAGTTCGACTCCATCCGGACCGAACACGAGGCCGTCCGGACCGCCGTCGGCAGGTTCGACGTCTCGCACATGAGTCAGGTGACCGTGTCCGGCCCCGACGCGACCGAGCTGATGGACCGGCTGACGACGAACGACGTCGGCGCCCTCGAGCCGGGCGACGCCTTGTACGCGGCGGTCACCGACGAGTCGGGCCACATGCTCGACGACACGGTGATCTACCGGCGGCCGGAGGCCGACGGCTACCTCTTCGTGCCGAACGCCGGCCACGACGCCGAGATGGTCGACCGCTGGACCGCCTTCGCCGACCGGTGGGGGCTGGCGGCGACCGTCGAAAACCGCACCGACGACTACGGGATGGTCGCCGTCCAGGGCCCCGAGGCGGTCGACCTGCTGGCCGAGCACTGCGAGGCGCCGGGCGACGTCGGACGGTTCTCGGTCGCGCCGCGGACCGTCGCGGGTGCCGACTGCCTGCTGGCCCGGACGGGCTACACCGGCGAGGACGGCGTCGAGCTGCTGGTCGACGCCGACGACGTCGGCGCCGTCTGGGACGCCCTCGACTGCCAGCCGTGCGGGCTCGGCGCCCGCGACACGCTCCGGCTGGAGGCGGGCTTTCTGCTGTCCGGCCAGGACTTCGACCCCGAGACGAACCCGCGGACGCCGTTCGAGGCGGGCATCGACTTCGTGGTCGACCTCGACACGGAGTTCGTC
>PXSC01000171.1:7581-9893 GCA_003023535.1 Halobacteriales archaeon QS_9_70_65
ACGCTCGGCGACGCCGTCGCGCTCGGCTACGTCCCCGCCGAACACGCCGATCCAGGAACGGAGCTAACGGTCGTCGTCCGGGACAGCGACAAGCGGGCCATCGTCGAGTCGCTGCCGTTTTACGACGGCTGAGCGCGCTGCCCTGTGTACTTACGCGAGAGCCGGCCGTTCACCGACGTCGGGTGGGACCTCGAACGGGGGGATCGCTCGCGCAGCGAGGCCAAGCGAGCGCAGCGAGAGCGGCCTCGTGATGAAGCGAGCGGGAGGAGCGACGATACGAGAGCGCGGTCCGAACGACGGCTCCGCGAGCCGTCGTTCGTCATACCGGAAGAGCTCCGCTCTTCCGTAGATCGCGGATCTCCGATCCGCTCACTCCCGGAAATCAGCGATTTCCGGAGACGGCGAGCCGACGCAGGCGCGGCCCTCGGTCCGACCGTCAGGCGACGGCGAGCCACGCGGGGAAGACGGCCGCCACGCCGAAGCCGCCGACCGCACCGTGGAAGCCGATCGCCTGCGGGACGAGGAAGACGGCGGCGCTCGTCACCGTCGCCCCCGCTGGCGACGCCGTCCCCCACACCAGCCCGATAGCGTCCGTACCCGCACTCCGGGCGCCGAGGGCCGCCGCCCCAGCCGTCGCCGCGAACGCCACCCACGAGACGACCAGCATCTTCCACGGCGCGCCGGCCGCCGCCAGGCCGGTGAGGCCGACCAGCGCGACGGCGCCGACGACGCCGACCAGCGACGGCCGGTCCGGCCCGACGCCCGCGACCCGAGTCTCGGAACTCATCTCGGTCTCGGTAACAGCGAACCCATCGTCGGTACCACCGATTCACGATCCGCCCGTCTTCATCAACGATTCCGTCGCCCCGAGGCATACAAGTGCGGCCGACGAATACGGCGGAACATGGAGCTTTCGACGGTCTGCGACCGGCTGGACGACCGGCTGGACCACGGCGACTACGCGGACGTGGACGCGAGCCCGAACGGGCTGCAGGTGGGGCGAGCCGACGACCGCGCCGCCGACCACGTCGCCTTCGCCGTCGACGGCGTCGAGGCGACGGCGGCCGCGGCCGCCGAGGCGGGGGCGGACCTCCTCGTCGTCCACCACGGGATGATCTGGGGCGGCCTCGACCGGGTGACCGGCCGGGAGTACGGCCGCGTGGCCGCCCTCGTCGAGCGGGACCTACCGCTGTACGTCTCGCACCTGCCGCTGGACGGCCACGACGAGCTCGGCAACGCTGCTCGACTGGCGGAGTTCCTCGGCTGCGAGGTGACCGACCCGTTCGGCGAGCTGGGCGGCGTCACGGTCGGCCAGCGGGCCCGCGCCGCCGAGCCGTACACCGTCGCCGGGCTGCGCGACCGGCTGTCGTCGCTGGCCACCGGCGGCAAGCCGGTCGACGTACTAGACTTCGGGACCGACCGGATCGAAGACGTCGCCGTCGTCACCGGCGGCGGCGCCGACTGGGTCCGGGAGGCCGCCGAGGCCGGCGTCGACGCCTTCGTCACCGGCGAGGGCAAACAGAAGGTGTACCACGAGGCCCGCGAGGCCGGACTGAACGTCTTCCTGGCGGGCCACTACGCCACCGAGACGTTCGGCGTCCGGGCGCTGGAGTCGCTCGCGGCCGACTGGGGGCTGGAGACGACGTTCCTCGAGCACCCGACCGGGCTGTGAGACGGGTCAGCGCGTCGCCTTCTTCCACTCCCGGAGGCTGACGATCTCGCCGTCGACGGTTTCGGCGTCGGCGGCCGTCGCCGCCCACCAGAACATCGGCGCGACGTCCCCGGGGTCCCGGCCCTGCATGTGGTTCGTCAGCTCCGTCTCCAGCTGTCCGAGGTCGAGCACGCCGACGGGGACGTCGAGTTCGGCGGCGAACTGGCGCGCGACGGCCTCGGCGCCGGCCTTCGAGACGCCGTAGACGCCGAACCCCGACACCGCGTCGCGGGCGACGCCGCCGGAGGGGACGAAGACGCGGGCGTCGTCGGTCAGGTGCGGAACGGCCTCTCGGACGGTCGCGAAGACGCCGCGGACGTTGACCCGGAGCGTGTCGTCGAACGTCGAGTACGATTCCGTCTCCAGCGGCGTCTCGCCGGGAGCGCCCCGGTAGATGCCGGCGTTGGCGGCGACGAAGTCGATGCCGCCGGTCTCGCCGGCCCGGGCGGCGGTCTCCATCAGTCGCTCGACGTCGTACTCGTCGCGGACGTCGGCCCGGACAGCCGTGGCGGCGCCGCCCTCGGCGGCGATGTCGTCGACGACGGCGTCGAGTTCGTCCCCGTTGCGGGCGCACAGTACGACGTGGACGCCCTCGGCGGCG
>PXSC01000172.1 GCA_003023535.1 Halobacteriales archaeon QS_9_70_65
GCGAAGACGGCGACGAGGTGGACCGCGAGCAGCGCGGGCGCGAGGCCGTCGGCCAGCACCGCGCCGAACGCCGAGGCCGCGAGCGGCGGCAGCATGAACACCGGATGTACCTGCGACGCCAGCGCCCCGAGGTCGGCCCGGACCCCATCGTCGTGGCGTGCGATGGCCATGCCGGCGCTACGACCGCCCCACTGATTACTCTACGGCTGCCTCGCTTGATGGTGTTTAGTTAGGAGGGAAGTAGCATGCTTCGGCAGCGATGACGGCGTGTCCAAATGGGCCCCTCCCGCCCGCGGGCTGTGGCTTGTTTTTTTCGAGGTCGGCCTCGCGCCGCGAGCGGTCGGCCCCGTTCGAGGTCCCGCCCGACGCCGGCCGACCGGCCGGCTCTCGCGTAACTAACCGAAGGCCCACGCTTCTCCCACGGTTACCGTCGGACCTCGTAGACGGTGACATCGCCCTGCCGGAAGGCGACCTCGAGGCCGGGATGGTCGGCGACCGTGACGTCGTAACGGTTCCGCTCGGCCGGGCCGACGTAGACGTAGTCGACGCCGTAGCGGTCGAACAGCTCGGTCTGGTTCGTCGTCGATCCCGCGTAGATGATCTCGACGTCCGACAGCCGGCGGTCGTACGGCGCCTCGCCGCGGTACTGTCGCTCGTGGAACCACCCGAGGACGGTCGGATGACCGGTGAGACTCGCCGGCGCGGAGCTGCCCTTCCCCTCGCCCGGCCGCCACCGATAGCCGCCCGGCGCCGCGGTGACGAGGGTCCGCCGGCCGGGGCGGCCGTTCAGCCAGGCGATGGCGGCGGCCTCGTCGGGGTAGCGGGCGTCGGCGTAGGCCGTTCCGTCCAGCGTCGGGTCGTCGGCGCCGACCGGCTCCTGGCTCAGCTGTGCGGGAACGACGAAGCCGGCGTACAGCCCCGTCAGCACCACGACGGCGACCATCAGGGCGGTTCCGGTCCGCTCGAGCCGCTCGCGGTCGACGTCGACCGACGGTCGACCGCGGGCCAGCACCGGCAGCAGGACCGCGGCGGCGATCGACCAGAACAGCCAGACGTGAGCGTAGTACTTGAAGATGATGTTGAACCGCTCGCCCTCGACGGTGACCAGTTCGACGAGCAGGACCAGTCCGGCGCCGGCGGCGACGAGCACCAGCGGGAACCCCGTTTCCGGCCGGCGCCGCAGCAGCCACCAGCCGGCGGCGACGAACGGCAGCGTCAGGCCGACGGCGGGCGCGCCGAGGAGGGTCGCGAGCCCCAGGAAGGCGACGCCGCCGGCGAGGGGCGCCGCCGGCGGGACGTCGGGCGTCGAGAGCCGCCGGGCCGCGTCGGCGGCGAAAACCGCGAGAAAGGCGCCGTGGACGACGAGCAGCGGCCCGAGTCTGGCCCACTGGTCCCAGTAGGCGATCGTCTGGTCGGGGCCGCCGGCGACGACGCCGACCCAGTACGGCAGCGTCCAGGCGACGGCGCCGGCGGCGACGATTGCGGTCCCGGCGAGGGCGACCCCGAGCCGGGCGGCCTCCGCGGCGACGCCGTCCGGCGCCGCGAGGCGGCCGTCGGCGCGCGACCCCACCAGCGCGGTCGCGTCACCGGGTGCGAACGCGAGTGCGAGGAACGTGACCGCGAGTACCGTCGGGAACGACCAGAGGTTGAGGAAGCCGACGAGGCCGACGACGGGCGGCAGTGCGCCGAACAGCGTCAGTCGTCGCGTCCGGACGTCGCCGAGCCAGTAGCTGAACAGCAGCCCGACGGCCAGCAGCGCGAACGGCTGGCTCATCATGTGGGCGTGGAGGTCGCCGTTGATCCAGGCGAACAGCGGGAACTCGGTGGCGGCGGGGAAGCCGGCGTCGGGCTCCGCCGGCCGGGTGTTCAGCACCCGGCTCGCCGCGAGGTAACCGAACTCGCCGGTGACGTCGGCCGGCGCCCACGCGGCCGCCTCCTCGGAGACGCCCGGCAGCGACGCGACCAGCCCGTCCGGGAGCAGCCACCCGACGACGCCGGCGGCCGTGTGGAGGTTGCCGGCGACGCCGACGAGGAACGCTCCCAGCCCGGCGGCCGCCCGGCGCGGAACCTCGTGGGCCGACCCGACGGCGCCGGCCAGCCCGTAGGCGGCGGTGACGAGGGTCGCGTAGAAGCCCGACAGCGCCAGGTTGTACGCGAACCGGGGGGCCGTCCCCGTCAGCAGCGCCAGCAGCGCCGACAGCATGTGACCGCCGTAGTGGTACTGGACGGCCTCGCCGGCGAACCACACGTCCTCCGGCGGGAGCGTCCCCGCACGGAGCGACGCCCCCAGCAGCCCGACGTCGAGCATCTTCTCGCCGACCGAGACCGGCAGCGGTGCGATCGCGGGGCTCGTCGCGCGAATCGCGATCATGAACAGGAACGCGGCGGCGAACGCCGCCGACGCCTCGGCGTAGTCCCGCGGCTCGACGGCGTCGGTGTCGCCGAGTAGCGCGCCGGCGAGAACGAGTGCCGCCAGGCCGGCCGCGAGCGCCGGCCAGCCGAAGGCGACGTGGCCGACGAGATGGCCGACGACGGCGACGACCGCGAGCCCGACCGGCACGGCGAAGGCCGCCCCCGCGTCGTCGAACTGCGGGAACAGTGCCGCCACGAGCGGCAGCGCCGCCAGTCCGACGATGAGGTACATCGCCAGCCACAGCGCGACCAGCCCGTACTCCTACCTCCGCTCGCTCGTCGCGGCGCTGGACCCCGCCGTCGTCAGACTCGAGCTCGACGATCCGACGCCGGCGACCGCCGAGGCCGTCGCCGGCCTCGAGGTGGCGCCGCTGACGGTCAACACCGTCCCGTCCCGCCGCGGGAAGGGCGCCGCCGTCACCGCCGGCTTCGAGGCGCTGTCGACGGACCGACTGGCGTTCGCCGACGCCGACGGCAGCACGCCGGCCACCGAGTTCGCCCGCGTCGTCGCCGCCCTCGACGACGCCGGCCTCGCCGTCGGCTCCCGGCGCCACCCGGCGGCGACGGTGGTCGGCCACCAGACGCTGGCCCGCCGGTTTCTCGGCGACGGCTTCGCCTGGCTGGCCCGGCGGCTGCTGTCGGCGGAGCTGTACGACTACCAGTGCGGCGCCAAGGCCGTCACGGCCGACGCCTGGCGGCGTATCCGCGACCACCTCTACGAGCCCGGCTTCGCCTGGGACGTCGAGCTGATCGCGATGGCCGGCGCCCTGGACTGTCGGGTCGCGGAGGTGCCGATCGAGTGGGAGGACCGCCCCGGCTCGACGGTCGACCCCGTCGGCACCGCCGTCGACCTCGGGCGGGCGCTGCTGCGGGCCCGTAGCCGCGCCGGGCGCCTGCAGGCGCAGAACGGCCGCGCCCGCGGCGGTACCGCCGGCGCCGAGGGGACCGCGCTCGTCGACCGCACGCAGGAGGGGGGCCACGGCGGGTGACGACCGCCGAACCCAATGACCCCGACGACCCCGACGGCGGGCGGCTCCGGGCGCTGGCGGCCGCCGACCGGATCGGCCGGTTCGTCTCCGTCGGCGTCGTCGGCGCGGCGCTGGAGACGGCCATCGTCGCGCTGCTGACGACCGGCGTGATCGTCGCGACGGCCCCGCCGCTGGCGGCGAAGGCCGTCGGCGCCGAGGCCTCCATCACCCTGATGTTCCTGCTGAACGACCGTTGGACGTTCGCCGAGGAGGCCGACGGCGGCCTGACGTCGCTGCTGAGCCGATACGGTCGCTCCCACGTCGTCCGGCTCGGCGGGCTGTCGGTGGCCTTCGGGACGCTGTTCGTCCTCACCTCGCTGGTCGACGTCTCGCTGTCGGTCCGCGGCGCCGAGCTGTGGCCGACCGTCGCCAACGGCGTCGCCATCGCCGCCGGCATGACGCTCAACTACGTCGCCGAGTCGCTCGTGACCTGGCGGGTCCAGGACGGTCGCTGACCGCCCGCCCCTCCCGGAATCGACCGCCGGCGCCGACCACACCGCAATCCTTAATTGTGACACCGGGCTATCACGAGGTAGCGGGATGGGATAGCCAGGAGATTCCGCCGGGCTCATAACCCGGAGACCGGACGTTCAAATCGTCCTCCCGCTACTTCTCGCCGCTCGCAACGTCACGAGGCGGTGGCCCCCGTGCTGCCGGACGTAGTTCCGTGCGGAGTCATTCGGGCAGCAGCGTCCGGATGCAGGTTTCCCCCCGGTGCACCGGTTCCGGGCGTTCCACCGTTAGGTCCGGCAGTATCATGCCTTGGTGCTCAGGACCTCCAGCCCGTCGTCCGTCCGGCGGACGTACAACAGGACGTCGGCCGCGCCCGACTCGACGACGACGTCGAGTTCCGGGGCGCAGCCCTGCATCCCGATCTCGTTGAATCCGCAGGCGTCACACACCGCGGCGTCGGGTTTCGGCTCGTAGCCCGTCTTCCCTTCGGCGGCCGGGAGGTAGCCGGTATCCGCGATCGTCTCGCCGCACTCCGAACAACTCAGCCGTTTCGGGGTGGAGTCCAGATCCATGGCCGGACGTTACCGTCGCTCCGGAAAACCGGTTGTGGCCCCGGCCCGCGTTCACTTCTCGTTCCGAACAGCAACCTTCTCGGTCGGGCGGCGAGGACGGTCCCACATGCCCCACACCACGCCCGCCGCGACGATTGGCGTCGTCGGCGGCGGCCAGCTGGCGCGGATGCTCGGGGAGGCGGCCGGGCCGCTCGGCGTCGAGGTGGTCGTCTCGGATCCGACGCCGGACTGCCCGGCAGCGCCGGTCGTCCGCGACCAGGTCGTCGGCGACTTCGACGACCGGGCGGCGGACACGCCGGTCCACCCCGACCCCGACACGCTCCGGACCATCCAGGACAAGCTCGTCCAGAACCGGGCGCTCACGGACGCCGGGATTCCGGTTCCGGCGTTCCGCGGCGTCGACACCGCGGCGGAGCTGCGGGCCGCCGGCGAGGAGCTGGGCTGGCCGCTGATGCTGAAGGCCCGCGAGGGCGGCTACGACGGCCGCGGCAACTTCCCCGTCGAGAGCCCCGACGACGCCGAGGCGGCCGTCGCCGAGACCGGCCCGGCGGTCGTCGAGGAGCTGGTCGACTTCGAGCGGGAACTCGCCGTCATCGGCGTCAAGGGCAAAGACGAGGTTCGGGCGTTCCCCGTGACCGAGACCGTTCACGAGGCGGAGATTCTCCGGGAGCTGGTGACGCCCGCCCGCACCGCCCCGGCTGTTCGCGAGCGCGCCCGGGAGGTGGCCCTCGAGGTCCTGGAGACCTTGGACGGCCGCGGCGTCTACGGCATCGAACTGTTCGAACTGAACGATGGCGAGATCCTCGTCAACGAGATCGCCCCCCGGCCGCACAACTCCGGCCACTGGACCATCGAGGGCGCCCACAGCTCCCAGTTCGAACAGCACGCCCGGGCCGTGCTGGGGTGGCCGCTGGGGAGCGCCGAGCGACGGGCGCCCTCGGTCACCACGAACGTCCTCGGCGACGTCGAGGACCCACAGCCCGCCGAACTGTCCGGCGTCGAGGCGGTCCTCGAGGCGCCGGCGGCGTCGCTGCACTGGTACGGCAAGCGGGAGGTGCGGCCGCTCCGGAAGATGGGCCACGTCACGCTCTCGAACGCCGACTCGGACGCCGAGACGCTGCTGGAACGGGCGCGTGAGCTTCGCGACGGGCTGACCTTCACCTGATCGACGCCGAGCGCGCCGACCCGGCGGGCGTTCCAGCCGGTCTCCTCGCCGTGGTCGTCACGACGGGCTCCCGCCGCGGTCCTCTCGGCGGTATCGCAACGCTGAAGCCCACGGCCAGGGGAATCGTGACGTGCTCGGGGGGTCCACGATGACATCCGATATGTTCGAGCGATTCCGCGACGACGGGTCGTCGACCTGGCGTGCGCATCTCCCGGCCGCAGTCTCCGGTCTCACGGGTCTTGTCGCCTTTCTGATCGGGTACGGCGTCAACTCCCAACCTGGCCCCGTCGTGGCGGGTGTCATGGTGGTTATTCTCGGACTGCCACTCTGGATGGGGTATCGCGACCACCCATATCTGGCTGCGCTCGGCGTCGCGGCATTTCCGGTGATTGCAATGGTACTCGGTCCGTGGTTGGCCCCCGCCCCACCGGGTGGTTACATAAATTACGTGAGTATAATCCTGGGGGCGACAGCCATCGCGAATCCACTCGCAACTACCACGTACGGCATAGGAATCCTGGGCAGGGACCTGGACGTACTCAAAACTAGGGTACGGGCCTTCGTCGTCCGACTCGTCGCGGTACTTCTGTACACGGTTTGCGTCGCGCTGGGATTCTATTACGATGTTTTACATATGGATATGGTGCATTGATCGAGACGTGATTTCGAGAACCGGGTGATTCGTGATGGCGTAATCCGCTCCGGCACCGATCGTTAGGGATCGGCTGGAGATATACCACAACGCTAAATCCTGCCCGGGCCGCCAACCGATTCATGACGCGCTCCCGAGCGGTTCAGGACCTTGTCGACCACCTTCGCGCGGAGGCCGACGCCGACCGGGCGCCGGAGGCGACGCCCGAGGTGGGCATCGTCATGGGCTCGGACTCGGACCTCGACGTCATGTACGGCGCCTACGAGGCACTGACCGAACTCGGGTTCGCGGAGGTGACCGACTACGACGACCCGCCGGAGGCCCGGTTCACGTTCGAGACGTACGTGGTGTCGGCTCACCGGACGCCGGAGCTGATGTACGCCTACGGCGAGACGGCTCGCGAGCGGGGGCTGGACGTCGTCATCGCCGGCGCGGGCGGGAAGTCGGCGGACCTCCCGAACATGACGGCCTCCATCGCGTACCCGCTTCCGGTGGTCGGGGTGCCAGTCCAGGAGAAGTCCGTCGACTCGGTCGTCGGGATGCCGACGGGCGCGCCCATCGTCGCCGTCGACGCCGGCAAGTCGTTCAACGCGGCGCTGTCGGCGGTCCAGATCCTCGCCCGGAAGCACCCGGAACTGGCCGACCGGCTGACCGGGAGTGAGGGCGGTCGCGTCTCCCCGTAACAGTAGTTGGTAATACGATTTCCTTATTCAGTATACCGATGAAACCCCCCGGTGCGTTGAGACGCGTATGGTATAGGTGATTCGTACCGAATCGCTCTGCAACGGACCGCAACACCTCGAAAGCCCTCGGCCGGCTCCGGTCGCGCGGCTCGCTGCGCGCGCTCGCTTTGCTCGCGTGCTTGCGTCGCCGTGCTTCCCGGAGCCGGCCTCGCCCTTTCAGTCCGCCAGGGCGCCGACTGGTCCACCGGCTGTCCCTGGCGGACTGAAAGGGCGAGCGGCGCTCGGCGGTGCCCCGGCGATGTAAGCACTGAGGGAGCGGAGCGACCGAAGCGCGTGGTTCGAAAGACGCCTGCGGCGTCTTTCGTCATCACGAGAGAGCTCCGCTCTCTCGAACGACAGCG
>PXSC01000173.1 GCA_003023535.1 Halobacteriales archaeon QS_9_70_65
ACGTCTGGTTCTTCGCGCTGTTTCTCCCGCCGGTCCTGGGAATGGAGACGCTCGTCGCCGGCATCTCCGAGTTCGGGATCACGCCGATGCAGGTCTTCCGGGCGATCGCGCTCTTCCTCGGGGTCCCGTTCGCGGCGGGGATCCTCTCGCGGTACGTCGGGGCCCGGACGAAAGGCGTCGAGTGGTACGAAGAGACCTTCGAGCCGACGATCAGTCCGCTCACCCTGATCGCGCTGCTTTTCACGGTGATCGTGATGTTCGCGATGCAGGGCGAGCGCATCGTCGGCCAGCCCAGCGACGTCCTCCTGATCGCGGTGCCGCTGACGATCTACTTCGTCGTGATGTTCTTCGTGAGCTTCGGGATGGGCCGGGAGATCGGTGCGGACTACTCGACGACGACGGCGATCGGGTTCACGGCCGCCTCGAACAACTTCGAACTCGCCATCGCGGCCGCCGTCGCGGTGTTCGGCATCGGCTCCGGCGTCGCCTTCACGACCGTCGTCGGTCCACTCATCGAGGTACCGGTCCTCCTGGCGCTGGTCAACGTCGCGCTGTGGCTCCAGGACCGCTACGACTGGCGCGGCTACACGACCGGAGGGCTCGAGAGCTCCCGGCCGGTGGACGACGAGTCGTCCCCATCCGGAACGGACGACGATTGATTCGCCACGACCGTCGAGAGACCGCTGATTCCGACCGACGGGAGCGACCCGACTGAACCCGCGTCGTTTTTGACGCCCTCGTCGAATCGCGGCGATGACGTGAAATCCATGAGAACGTTTCTTCGCACTCACGAACGGCGCCGGAGCGCGAGACCGACCCTCGACGGCGGTGTTCGCAGTTCAGTCTACGAATCCGATGGTGACCGGACGTTACCCGGTTACGCCGAGGCCGCGAGCGCCCGCTCGGCGACGGCGTCGACGACCGCGTCGAGAACGGCATCCCGCTCGCCGGCGAGGAACTCCACCTGCGGCTCGCGGGCCTCGGGGTCGGTGACGCCGGCGTCCGGCGCCTCCAGCTGGAGGGCCGCCACCAGCGCCTCGAGGTCGAGCGTGCCGTCCGTCCGGACGCCCAGCTCGTCGGTGCCGACGCCGATGATCACGTCGGCGTCGAGCCGCCGCCGCAGCTCATCGAGCAGGAGCCGCGTCGGCGGGAAGTCGTACTCGTGGGTGTAGGCGTCGGTGTCCAGCACCGCCACCGTGGCGTCGTCGACGGTCCGCTCGTTGAGGTTGGCGGTGGCCGTGTCGAGCTCCGCGTCCAGCTTCGTGCGGAACTGCTCGGCGACCTGCCCGGCCAGCCCGGTCCGCTTCTCGAACAGCAGGTCGACGATGAGCTCGCGTTTGTCCTCGTAGGACTGGTAGAACGCCTCCAGGGCGACGGCCTCCCGGAGGTCCCTGGCGGTGTCGGCCCCGACGCCGGCGTCGGCTGCCAGCTCGGCGTACGGCGCCGGAACCTCCTCCCAGTAGCTGACCGCCGGCAGGTGCCGGAGATCCTCGCGGACGTCGCCGTTGACCGCCGCGGCGACGGTGGCGGCGACGGTGGCAGCCGACCGCTCCTCGGTCGTCACCGGGGAGTCGACGGCCGCGGCGATCGTCTCGTCGGCCGACCGGCCGTCGAGGACGACCCGCGGGGCGCCGTAGACGTCCAGCAGCTCGAGCCCGTCGGTGGAGGCGGCCGTCGAGGCCGCCGCGGCGAACACGAACAGCGGCAGCTTCTCGTCGTGGCGCTCGCGGTCGCCCAGCATCCGGGTGACGTCCTTCGTCGCGTCGCTCATGTCGTAGACGCCGTCCTCGAGCGGACGACGGTCGAAGTAGTGATACACCGCGTCGGCGGCGGCGTGTTCGGACTCGACGAGCGGCAGCACCGCCCGCTCGATTGCGGCGCCGGCGACGTAGCCGTCCGTCGTCGCGTCGTGGCGGACAACCACCGGCCGCGACTCCAGCACCGCCCGCCGGATGGCGGCGGCGGCGCCGGTCACGTCGTCGGCGATCGTCGACAGCGCGTCGTCGTCGGCCAGAAGCGCCTCCTCGTCCGGCTGGGCGCGGGCGTCCAGCGCCTCCTCCATCCGCGTCCGGACCGATGCTTCGGCCGTACCGTCCAGCAGCACGAGCGACTCGGTTTCCACCTGGATCTCGTCGCGCCGGAGCCGGACCTCGCCGTCGATCCGGACGACGTCGTCGGCCTCGACGTCCGGGTACGCCCGGACACCGGCCTCGACGAAGGCCGCACAGTCGACGATGCCCGTCTCGTCGCGCAGCTCGAACACCGTCGGCCCGGAGGTCTGTCGCGCGGAGACGACCTCCCCCTCCAGCCGGACGACGTCGCCGACGTGGTCGCCCAGCTCCTCGACCGGAACCCGGTCGAAGTCGACCGTCTCGGTTGTCTCGGTCGATTCGGCCGTCTCGGCCGTCTCAGTTGTCTCAGTCGTCTTGATCGACTCAGTCGTCTCGGTCGTCTCGGTCGTCTCGGTTGTCTCGGTCGTCCCGGAGGTCCCCGTCCGTCCTGATCCCGACGCCGTGTTCTCGTCGTCCCCCGTCCGCTCGGCCGTCTCGTCCGACTCCGGCTCGGGCCCGCCGTCGGCGTCGGGCTCGTGTCCGGCGTCGTCCGGTTCGGTGCCGGTGTCCGTTCCGGCGGTCGACTCCGCCGCGTGCCCACCGTCGTCGTAGGTCGATGTCGCCGTTGTCCCGGATGTTGTTCACCTGGACGAAGACGTCCTCGCCGACCTCCCAGTCGAGGCTCTCGAGCCGCTGGTCGAGCTTGCTTCGGTGAAGCAGGCCGGTCACGTCGCCGATGTCGACGAAGACGCCGAAGTCGGCGTAGCCGTCGACGCGACCGCGGTAGAACCGCTTCGGCGTCAACTGCGACGGATGATTACCCTCGAACTCGAACGCGACGTCCTCTTGATGGACCTCACAGATGGGCCCATCGGCGGAGGTGCCGCAGATAATACAGTTAGCCATTGACGTATCGGAAGGCGCGGGGCTTAAAACGGTTGTCGGAATCGCCCCGGCGGGCCGGCGGGGCTCAGACGGCGGGCCCGTTCCCGCGAAGTGCGGCGACGACCGCCTCGGCGGCGGCGACACCGCCGAAGGCGAAGCCGAAGACGAACACCGCTGGAACCGTCGCCGCGAGGACCGCCCGCGGCGGCGACGTCTCGTGGACGACGGCGAAGCCGACGGCCGCCAGCAGCGCGCCGTACGTGGCCGCCGCCGCCCGGACCGCCGGCACCGGCACCGCGGCGAAGAGACCGGGGGCGGCGGCGTAGGCCAGCACCTGGACCGTCTCGCTGACGCCGGCCCGGTCGTCGACGACGACCACCAGCGCGACCGTCCCGGCTGCCGCCGCCAGGTGGAGCGTCAGCGGCGCCACCAGAAAGCAGGCGACGCCGACCACGACGACCGCCGACAGGTAGACGCTCCCGGTGGCGGCGGCAATCCGCTCGTAGCCCGCCAGCGACGACGGTGCCAGCAGCAGCCGGCCGCCGACGAACGCCGCGGCGACGGCGACGGCGAACGTCAGCCCCGGCGCCTGATCGCCGGGCGCGACGCCGGCGCGGAAGAACCGCCGCGGCCGGATCAGCACCTCGACCCAGGCGCGGGCCAGCCCGCGCGGCCCGCGCTCGCGGCCGCCCCGAGGGTTCTCGACCCACTGTGTCACGTCCGCCGCTTCGACGGGGCGGGGTATGAGGCTTCCGAGGTCGACCGCCGCCGTTTTCACGGCCGGGCGACACCGCCGAACATGGACGCTCCAGACCGGCGTCGACTCCTCGCGGCCATCGGGTCGGCCGGCGCGACGGGCCTGCTGGCCGGCTGTGGCGGCACGTCGCCGGACGGGACCCCCGAGCCGACGTCGACGGCGTCGCCGACGCCGACGGCAGCCCCGGAGAGCCGCCTCGTCGACGACGGCGTCGTCGACTACCCGGGGATGATCGACGGCGCGGCGACCGTCGAGAACGCCGACGGCGGCTCCCGCATCGAGTACGACGACCCGCCGAGGGCCTTCCGGTTGGAGGGCGCCTTCGAGGGCGAGTCCCGGCCGTCGGAGCTCGCCGTCGGCCGCGACATGACCGTCGACGCCCGGGCAGGTTTCGTCGCGCCGGTGTACGACGACGGCGCGGAGGCGTTCGTCTTCCAGCTCTTCGCCAACGGCGCCTTCGTCGACTACGCCGACTGGCGGCTCGCCAGCCTCGCCGACGGGCAGCTCACCTCCGAGGGGGCCGTCCCCTTCGAGCGAATCGAGGGTGACGTCTACGGCGCCGGCGTCTCGCCGGGCCCCGTCGACCGGCTGTTCCTCGTCGACGCGACCGCCGAGGAGCTCCAAGGCGGGACCGACGGCCTCTCGGGAATCGTCGTGCTCGTCGGGCGGCCGTCCACCTCGGAGCCGGTGACGGTCCCGCAGACGCGGTTCGGCTTCGACTACGACGCCGACGCCGAGACGCTGACGGTCACCCACGAGGAAGGCGACACGGTGTCGGCGTCGGCCGGACGGTCAGTCGTCGATAGCTCGATTTCCCTATCGAGTATAGCGACGGAACTGAACTGATGCGTCAGGATGCGTATCGACTGCCCGATTTCTCCCGACTTCCGTACACGTTCTTCGCGCCGTGCCGGATATAGGGCGTGAGTCTTTCTATTTTACCACTGTGCGTAAGGCGGTCTACGTACCACGGCGTGGTTGATGATGGATTTAATATGATACGATAGCCTCCACCCGACATGGGAATCGAGAGTACGGGTCGAAGAGGGCGGCGATCCTCCGGATCGTGACGGCTGGGTTCGCTGGCACCACTGCAGGCTACGATTTCGCCGCCGATGATGGACTGACCACGATGGTAACATTCTCGGCTCACGACGGTAGGCGTTTTCGTCATCTTGGCGCGGTCTTTTTACCTGTGATCTATCCGTAACGACCCAATCAAAGTTTAAAATGGGTTCTTCAGCCATTTCGTATGTTGAGAATAAAAAGATATATATCGAGATGGTGTAACACTAACATGATCGGCTATTTAATCCTTGGTTTCCTATTCACTATCTGGGGTGTTCTGTCGACGTGGAAGCCGTACCGGGTCGCTAAGCTTGAAGAACAGATAGACGCTATCGGGAGCAAACGTCGATGGACCAAGATCGAACCGACTGACTGGAAGATTACCCTCACACGACGATTGGGGCCGATCCTGAGCTTCTCTGGGTTGCTCCTGTTGTGGATCGGTTACAGTTTATAATCCTGTGAACTACCCCACCCTACCGCGCTCGGGGCTACTCGCCCCTCGCTTATTAAGGGTGGGGCTTCCTGTTTCTGTGTCGGAACTTGCATCCGGGGTGGACACAGCGGCTCCAGACTTCGCAGGCGACTTCCCTTCACGGGTGGTTCGGAGTGTCCCACTCCTACCTATTGGACACTCGGCCACAATCGCCGGCGTATGCTTCTTGTCGCATTTGAACGCCGTCGGAGACGTGGCGAGTATCGTACTACTCTCTTCGACCGCAGGGGTTAGTAAATGTGGTGGAGAACGTGTCTGCGAACCGTGCGGCGTTAACGAGACGCGAAGCGTCTCGTTCGCACACCAGAAATCGAAGATTTCTGGGGACGCTGTATCCCCTCCCTACCCGCTCTCTTCGATCGCTGCTTGAGAAAGGGGGATTAGCGCCTCAACACAGCTAACTCTTGCACGGCACTTCTAACAGGAGTCAAGTGTGTCTTATCTCCGAAGTGAGATCACTCGACCGTGTCGGTCGGGTGTCCCGCGGTCGAAGTTAGGTAACGGAACGGAATCGTTTCATCGACAACTGCTAATCCTCGGCGCCGACGTTCCGGATGGCCTCGACGGTCCGTGGGTCCGGCTCGATGGTGGCGTACTCGACGAGCCGCCGGCCGAGCGTGTCGACCCGCTCGGCGACGTCTTCGTTTTCGAGCTGGCGGTCCTGGAAGGCCCCGTCGGCGCGCGGAACCGCGACCTGGTGCGGTAGGACCCAGGCGTTCAGCGCCCGCGCGACCGACCGGAGGTGGTCCAGCGTCGTCGTCGGGAAGGCGCCGCCGGCGACGCAGAGCAGCCCGACGGTCGTCTCCTCGAACTCGTCGAAGCCGCAGTAATCGAGGGCGTTCTTCAGCGCCGAGGAGTACGACCCGTGGTAGACGGGGCTGCCGAGCACGACGGCGTCGGCCGCCCGGAGCCGCCGGCAGAGCGCCGCCGCGTCGCCGGCCTCCCCGGCGTCGGCGTCGAAGTCCCCGCGACCGCCGCCACGTGTACGTCGCTCATACCCGGAGTTCGGGGCCGAGGGTTTAATTTCCCGGGTCGGCGTCAGCGACGGAGCCACACGACCGCCTCCCCGTCGCGGGACTCGACCTCGACGAGGCCGTCGTCCTCGAGGTCGGCGACGAGCCCGCGGAGCCACTCGCGGCCGTGTTCGCCGCCGGAGTCGTCACTCTCCTCCGACGAGCCCTCCCCTCCGGCGAGGACGCCGTCGGACTCGCTTCCCTCCTCCGACGAGCCCTCTCCTCCGGCGAGGACGCCCTTCGGCGTGTAGTCGACGCGCACCCGGGGGCCGAGTTCGTCGAGCGCCAGCTCCTCGAACTCGGTCAGCACCGAGACGACCCGCCCCCGCATCTGCCGGCGGCTCCCCTCGAACTTCGGCTGGGTCGGCACGTCCGGCGCCGTGAAGTCGCCCGTCTCGTAGGCGTCGCACCACCGCCGCCACGGGCAGCCGGCCTCGTCACAGCGCGGCGTCTTCTCGCAGGCGACGCCGCCGAGCTCCATGATCGCGTTGTTCCAGCGCCGGGACTCGCCGTCGGGCATCAGCGCCGCGGCGACCGCCTCGAAGGCCTCGTCGTCGTCCTCGACGTCGAAGGCGCGGTACAGCACGCGCTCGACGTTGGTGTCGACGACGGCGCCGCCGTCGTTGAACGCGAAGGAGGCGACGGCGTCGGCGGTGTAGGGGCCGACGCCCATCAGCTCCTGCAGGCCGTCGGGCGAGCGGGGGAACGCGCTGTCCATCCCGTCGACCACCTCGCCTGCGGCCTCGTGGAGGTACTTCGCGCGGTTGTTGTAGCCCAGCGAGTGGTCGGTCCAGAAGGCGACCACCTCGGCCCGGTCGGCGGCCGCCAGGTCCTCGACGGTCGGCCACTCCGCGAGGAACTCCTCGTAGGCGTCGACGACGCGGTCCAGACCGGTCTGCTGGCTCATCACCTCCGAGACGAGGATGCGGTAGGGGTCGGTCGTCTCCCGCCACGGGAACGCGCGGTGGTCGGCGTCGTACCACTCCAGCAGCGCCGTCCTGACGGCCCCGACCTCGACGTCGGCAGCGATGTCGACCGCGTCGGTCATCGAACTGCTGTTCCGGCGGGCCGCGCTTGTGTGTGACGGTTCCGGCGGTCGGAGCGAAACCCACTTCGCCGCCCGGACCCGACCGCAGGTATGGGACTGGACGAACTCACGGCGGACGTCGAGGCCGCCTACGGCGACCTCGGCGAGGAGGTTTCGATCGAGCTGGACGCGGAGACGCGGAACGAGCTGGCGATGCTGACGGCCGCCTACGGACCGGAGTCGACGGACGAACTCCTCCGACGGGCCGTCCACGCGCTGTTCCGGTCGGCCGTCGACACCGGCGACCTCGACTTCAATCTCCGGAGCGACTACAACATCGTCTACGACGAGTACCTCTCCGGGATGACCTACGACGAGATGGCCGGCGGCAACGACTTCCCACAGCCCGACCAGAACGACGACCGTCGCTACCAGTTCTGAGCGGCCGGTCACGGTCGACGACAGTCCGAGGTTCGTATCCGAACAGTTTCGCCTCAAGCCGCCGCCAGTAGCGCGGTGATGCCGCCGGCCGCCGCCAGCAGCGCGGCGCTCGTCGCGGCGACGCCGCGGGCGAAGGTCCGATCGGCGGCGAATGCACAGAGCCCGACCTTGACGGCGATGCTGGCGGCCGTCGCCAGCAGCACCGCCACCGTCGCCTCCACGCCCGTGACGCTGCCACTGTCGTAAAGGACGACCGCGGAGGCGGTGGCGCCGGCGCTGGAGACCAGCCCCGCCAGCAGCGCCGCGAGATAGAGCCCACCGGTGCCGAACCGGGCCTCCGCGAGCCCGCCGGCCAGCAGGACGGCCAGAAAGAGCCCGCCGGCGCCCAGGGCGTACCGCAGCGCGAACGGGCTGTCGAGGTCGACGTCCATCGACGCCGACCGGTCGGCGGCGACCGCCGCGACCGCGAGTCCGCCGACGACGACGACCCCCAGCGGGAGGACCGGCTCGAGGAGGACGCCCGCGCCGACGGTGAAGCCGACGGCGATGACGAGGTTCCGGAGCGCCATCGAGGCGTTCGCCAGCGCCACGGCGGCGACACCGTAGCCGGCGGCGCCGCCGCGGTCGACGTGGTCGAGCGTCGCGCCGACGACCGCCGTCGAGGAGGCCAGCCCGCCGAAAAAGCCCGTCACCGCGACCCCGCGGCCCCCGTACAGCCGGACGAGCGCGTAGTTGACGATGCCGATGCCGGCGACGAAGACGACCATCAGCCAGACGACCCGCGGCCGGAACGTCACCGACATGCCGGCGACGCCGACGCTCCGCTCGGCGGCCGGCAGCAGCGGATAGACGACGAACGCGAGGATGGCGAACTCGCTGCCGGCCCGGACCTCCTCGCGGGAGAGGGCGTCGGCGACGTCGTGGAGCTCCGTCCGCAGCACCAACAGCAGCGAGGAGACGACCGCGACCGTCACCCCCTCGAGGACGAGCCCCGAGGCGACCAGCACGCCGACGCCGTAAGCAATCAGTAGCGTCGTCGAGGTGGTCAGCGACAGCCCTTCGGCCTGTTCGAGCAGCAGCGCGAACGTCCGGATGCCGGCCCGCTTGTCGGACCACTCCCGCTCGAGGCCGAGGAACAGCCCGAGCGCCGCCGCGAGTACCAGCGCGGCGACCGTGTCGTCGACGAACGCCGTTTCGACCGCACCCATCCACGATACTTCGTACCGCGCCTGTTAAGCCCGTCGGCGGACGTGCCGGCGGCGACGGTCACTCCTCTCGGAGCCGCCGGCCGTCCCGCGGACAGTAGTCGAACTCCGGGTCGCGGGCACGGAAGTCGCACGATGGGCACCGCTTGACGGGGCGCTTCTCGTGCGTCCCGGCCTCGTCTCGGGGCGACGAGGAGAACAGAAACGGCACGAACGGAACGACGAGGAACAGCAACGGCGATCCGGTGTACACGTAGACGGCGACGCTGACTGCGAGGCTGACGAGGAGCCCAGCCAGAGCGGTGAGGGTGCGGGAGCCGACCATCGCACGATCGTAGGTGCCGACGACGGTTCGGCGTTTCGGCCCCGGTCGTCTCCGGGCTCGGCCGGCGGATCGACGTCGGGTCGGGCGAGCCGGGGACGGACGTTACTCGCCTTCGAACTCGGGCTCGCGGTCGCCCATGAACGCCGTGATGCCTTCCATCAGGTCGTCGGTGTTGATGAGGTGGCCGAACGCCTGTGCCTCCAGCTCGAGGCCGGCGTCGACGTCCTCGTAGCCGCGGAGCATCGCCCGCTTGGTGAGCTTCTGGGAGACCGGCGGGCCGGCCGCCAGGTCGGCGGCGAATTCGTGGACCCGCTCGTCGAACTCCTCGGTGGGGACGACCTCGTTGACGACGTCGTAGTCGTACATCGTTTCGGGGTCGTACCGATCGGCGGTGAAGACGATCTCCTTGGCGCGGCCGAAGCCGGCGATGCGGGTTAGCCGCTGGGTACCCCCCCAGCCGGGCAGCAGCCCCAGGTCGTGTTCGGGGGTGCCGAGCTCCGAGCGCTCGGAGGCGAGCCGGAAGTCACAGCACAGCGCCAGCTCGAAGCCGCCGCCCAGCGCGAAGCCGTCGATGCCGGCGACGACCGGCATGCCCAGCTTCTCGAGCCGGCCGAAGACCCGCTGGCCGTGTCTGGACAGCTCGATCGCCTCCAGCGGCTCGGCGCTCGACGCCATCGACGTGACGTCGGCGCCGGCGGAGAAGGCCCGGTCGCCCGTGCCCGTGACGAGCACCGACCGGACCTCGTCGTCGGCCTCCAGCAGGTCCAGCGCCTCGTCGAACTCGTCGAGCAGGTCCGGGTTGATGGTGTTCATCCGGGCCTCCCGGTCCAGGACGATCTGGCCGACCATGTCGCCCGGACGCCGCCTCGAACCGCGGGTGACCGGTCTCCTCGCCGAGTTCTTCCAGCGTCTCGACGAGCGCCTCCAGCCCGACCTCGTCGGCGATCTTCGCCGGGCCGTCCGGGAAGCCGGCGCCGAGCATCACGGCCTCGTCGATGTCGGCCGGCGTCGAGACGTCCTCGGCGACGAGGGTCCCGACCTCGTCGGCCATGACGGCCACGAGCCGGTGTTCGATCTCGTCGGTGCCGGCGTCGGTCGGGATGTCTGGTCCATCACCCTCGTAGTCGTAGAACCCCTCGCCGGTCTTCTTGCCGTACCGCTCGTCCTCGACGACCTCCTCGAGGTACGGCGCCGGCTCGTAGACCTCGCCCAGCACCTCGTGCATGTACTCGAGGACGTGGTAGGTGACGTCGTTGCCGACCTGATCGCCCAGCTCGAAGGCGCCCATCGGCAGCCCCATGTCGAACTTCGTCGCGGAGTCGATCTCCCTCATCGTCGCCGACCCGTCGGAGACCATCCAGCAGGCCTCGTTCATCAGCGGCACCAGAATCCGGTTGACGATGAAGCCCGGCGAGTCCTCGTGGACCCGGACGGGCGTCCTGTCGAACGCCTCGGCCAGCTTCTCGGCGACCTCGAGGGTCTCCTCGGCGGTGTGGTCACCGGAGATAACCTCCACGAGCTGCATCCGGACCGGCGGATTGAAGAAGTGCATCCCGCAGAACCGCTCGGGCCGTTCGGTCACCTCCGACAGCTCCGTGATCGACAGCGAGGAGGTGTTCGTCGCGATGATGGCCTCCTCGGGGAGGTACTCCTCGACGTCGGCGAAGACCTCCTTTTTGATCTCCATCTTTTCCGGGACGGCCTCGATGACGACGTCGGCGTCGCCGACCGCCGCCTCGACGTCGACGTACGGCGTCACCCGCGCCAGGGCGTCGTCGGCGGCGTCGTCGGTGATGCGTTCCTTCTCGGCGAGCTTCTCCAGCGACCACTCGATGTCGTCGTAGCCGCTCCGGACGAACTCCTCCTCGACGTCCCGCAGGTTGACCTCGAACCCCGAGAGCGCGGCGACCTCCGCGATGCCGTGGCCCATGCTGCCGGCGCCGAGCACCGCGACGGTCTCGATGTCGTCAACGTTTCTGTCCGAAACGTTTCCCGGCCGGAGCCGCCCGGTCACCGCCACGACGGCCGCTGCGGCCCGGCCCGTACTGATACGGCCGGTAGTTGCCGTGGGAACTGTTTTGTATCCGCACACCTCCGTTCGGCTATGGAGTTCGGGCTCACCGAGGAGCAGGAGCGGATGCGCGAGGAGGTTCGCCGGTTCGCCGACAACGAGATCCGACCCCACGCCTCGGAGTACGACCGCGAGGAGGAGTTCCCCCACGACGTCGTCGAGGAGGCCGCCGAGATGGGGCTGTGCGGCGCCACCATCCCGGTCGAGTACGGCGGCGCCGGCTACGACGCCGTCGACTCGGTGCTCGTCGCCGAGGAGCTGTTCGCCGCCGACCCCGGTATCGGGCTGTCCATCCTCGCCGCCAGCTTCGGCACCGAGGCCATCCTCGAGTACGGCACCGAAGAACAGAAGCAGCGGTTCATCGAACCCGTCGCCCGCGGCGACGCCATCTCCGGGGCGGCCATCTCGGAGCCGGACACCGGCTCGGACGTCTCCTCGGTGTCGACGAGCGCCGAGAAAGATGGCGACGAATGGGTCGTCGACGGCCATAAGATGTGGATCACCAACGGCTCCGTCGGCGACTTCTTTGTCGTACTGTGTGAGACCGACCCCGACGCCGAGGGCCGCTACAACGGCTTCAGCCAGATCGTCGTCGAGTCGGACCGCGACGGCTTCGAGGCCGACAAAATCACCGGCAAGATGGGGATTCGGGCCTCGGACACCGCCGAGTTAATTCTCGACGGTGTGCGAGTGCCCGAAGAGAACCTCGTCGGGTCCCGTGGCGCCGGCTTCCTCCAGCAGATGCAGTTCTTCGACGCCACCAGAACCGGCGTCGCGGCACAGGGCGTCGGGATCGCGAAGGGTGCCGCCGAGCGCGCGCTGGAGTACGCCGAACAGCGCGAGCAGTTCGGCCAGCCCATCGGCGATTTTCAGGCCATCCAGCACAAACTCGCCGACATGCACACCGACTGCGAGGCCGCACGACAGCTGACGCTGAAGTCGGCCTGGGCGGTCGACTCCGGCGGCTCGCCGAACACCAAACTCGCGTCGATGGCCAAGGAATTCGCCTCCCGCGTGGCCGTCGACGCCGCAAACGAATGCGTCCAGATCCACGGCGGCTCCGGCTTCGTCGACGACTTCGACGCCGAGCGGCTCTACCGCGACGCCAAAATCACCCAGATTTACGAGGGCACCACCGAGATTCAGAAGATGATCATCGCCCGCGAACTCCA
>PXSC01000174.1 GCA_003023535.1 Halobacteriales archaeon QS_9_70_65
GCGGCCTCGTTGGCCCGGGCGTACTGGCGGGCCCGCTCGTCGTCGAACTTCGAGGTGAGGAAGTCGTAGACGAGACCGTGCTGGGAGGTGAGTTTCGCGGTCGTGTGACCGGTGGTGCTCTCGACGATCCGGTCGGCCTCCAGCACCGCCACCTCCAATCCGGCGTCCGTCAGTCGGTCGGCGGTCGTCAGGCCGGTGATACCGCCGCCGACCACGACCGTGTCCACCTCGAGTCCGTCCGCCAGCGGTTCGTAGTCGGTCTCCGGCGTCGTCGCCAGCCACAACGACTCGGGGGGTCGCTCGTCCGACGACTCCGCCCGCGGCTTCTCGGCTGTCATGTAACATACGACGGTCGATGGGCGGAAAAAAGCAGGGGCGGTATATTCAAGCACCGCCGGTGATATATTTGAGCACCACTGCCGCCGACGGTCTCCGGGCCACGGGGCTCTCCCGGCGACTTCGCGCCGATAGGGTTCGAGCGGACCCGCGAGGAACCCGTCGGCGACCGTCGTCGGCAGTCCGTGCGCGACGACTCGAGCGCGCGGCCGCCTTCGAGAGCACCGACGTTCCCCTGATACTGCCGGCCGTGATTACGCGGGGATCCGCTTCGAGGTATCCGACAGCAACCGTTCGACAAGAGTCGTTTCACGGCACCGAGATTCGAGATAGGGACGGTCGGCAGTACAGGACGGTCGTCGGCGGGTCAGTCGGAGATGAACTCGTTGTTGCGCCAGTCGACGCTGTTCTCGGAGTCCCGCTCCTGTGGGTCGTCGATGACCTCGATGGGTCGCCTCGAGGTCGTCGTCGACGGCCGCGATGGACGTCAGCGTCCCCTTGTCGGCGTACAGCGCGAGGTCGCGCAGCACCTCGAACATCGGGTACTGGAGGGCGGTGTTCTGCAGCACGGTCTCGCGGTCGCCCTTGAAACAGGCGTACTCGACGAGCTTGGAGTTGATCTCCGGTTCCTGCTCCTGCATCTGGCCGGCGTCGCCGAAGCTCCCCCACTGGGGGCCGTCGTCGTCGCCGGTCGCCGCCGCGGTGTCCTGGGGGTCCGGCGGCGTCTCCTGCCAGCCGTCTTCCGTCTCGTAGATGCGGTTTTCCGTGACGCTCGCCTTCAGCTGTGCCGTCGGCGTGTACTTGGAGATGTTGTCCTCGGCGGCGACGGCGCTGACGATGAGCGTGTTGTTGCGGCGTGTTACATCGACGTCGTCGATTTCGACGGGCATCTCGTAGCCGTCGAAGAACTCGTGGACGTCGTCGAGTTGCAGTTCCAGCGTCGAGTGGAGTCTGTAAACGCGACTGGTCATGATGTCGTGTCCCTGCCCCACGAGGGGCCGACCCCTCCGGTGCGAGCGGTTCAGGTAAATGTTGGGGTTCCTCACTTATATCACCTGCCCTTCGGCGTGCGTCGGATTCCCGCGCCGCCGTGACGGCGGCACGCGCGATACCGGCACCGACGTCGGCGGACGTTCGATGCGCGCTCCCAGGCCCGCGTGCGCGCGACACCACACCGACCGGAGAGTTAAGCCGATGGGACCACTACCGTCCGTCGATGACGGACCACTACCAGGTGACGGTCGTCGGCGGGGGGCCGGCCGGGCTGACGTCGGCGCTGTACACGACCAGACTCGGCCACGACACGGCGGTCATCAACCGCGGCGGCGGCCGAGCGGCGATGATGCTGGACACCCACAACGTCATCGGCGTCACCGAGGAGGTGTCGGGCAACGAGTTCCTGGCGACGGCGACCGAGCAGATCCAGGAGTACGGCGCCGACTACCACCGGGACCACGTCTCCGAGATCGAACCCGTCGCGGACGGCTACCGGGTGACGGCCGGCGACGTCGAGGTGACGACCGACCACGTCGTGCTGGCGACGGGCTTTTCCGACGAGCGGCCGGACCCGCCGCTGCCCCGGACCGGCCGCGGGCTCCACTGGTGTCTCCACTGTGACGCCTACATGTTCGTCGACGAGCCGGTGTACGTGATGGGCGTCGGCGACTCGGCGGCCCACGTCGCGATGATCATGCTCAACTTCACGCCGGAGGTCGACCTGCTCACCCGCGGCGAGGAGCCGGAGTGGTCCGCCGAAACGGAGGCGATGCTGGAGGCTCACCCCATCGACGTGGTCCACGCGGAGATCGCGGGTCTCGAGAAACGCGACGACGGCTGGCTGGAGGCCTTCGAGTTCGCCGACGGGTCCCGCCGGGAGTACCGCGGCGGCTTCCCGATGTACGGCTCCGACTACAACACCGACCTCGCGGAATCGCTCGGCGTCGAGTTGAACGACGACGGCACCGTCGCCGTCGA
Organism: Halobacteriales archaeon QS_9_70_65; assembly: GCA_003023535.1. Next base: position 2,311 of record PXSC01000174.1, read on the forward strand.
CGACCACGGCCGGACGAGCGTCGACGGCGTCTACGCGGTCGGCGACGTCACGCCCGGCCACAACCAGATTCCGACGGCGATGGGCGAGGGCGCCCGCTGCGGCATCGGCAACCACTACGATCTCCGGGCCTTTCCCCGCTCCGTCGAGGAGATCGAGGCCGACGGCCCCGTCGACGAGGCCGAGGTGCCGGGCATCTCCGACCGGCTCCGGAACCGCGCGCTCGATCACGAGGGCCACCCCGGCTACGAGGAGCCGGCCGCCGCCGCCGACGACGACTGATACCGCCCGTACGTCCGTGACCTCGTTTTCCCCCGGCCCGACCGCGCCGAGCGTTCCGTTCCGGGACCCGCCTGCGGGTACGGCCGGCGGTACGACCGCCCGTGCTACCCGGCATTTCGCTCGCCGACGTGCGCCCGCAGCGCGTCGGCGTTCTTGCTTCCGGCCCCGGTGTTCAGCAGGACGACCGTATCGTCGGGGCCGAACTCGCCGCGGTCGGCCAGTTCGAAGGCGCCGCTGGCGGCGGCGGCACAGGCCGGCGCCATCTCGAGGCCGGTGTGGCAGGCGACCTCGACGGCGGCGTCGAGGATGGCCTCGTCGTCGGTCGCGACGGCGCCGCCGTCGCTCTCGCGGACCGCCTCGAGAACGAGGTCACTGGCGCCGGGGTCCGGGATGGCGATGCCGCCGCAGACCGTCTCGACGTCGCCCCACGGCTCGTGGCCGTCGTCACCGGCCTCGCAGGCGTCGACGATGGGTGCACAGCCGTTGGACTGGGCGACGTACATCCCGGGCAGTTCGTCGACGTGGCCCATCGTCCGGAGCTCCGTGGCGGCCTTGTGCATACCGACGAGGCCGACGCCGCCGCCGGTGGGGTAGACGATTCCGTCCGGCACCTCGCCGCCGAGTTGGTCGATCACCTCGTAGGCCATCGTCTTCTTGCCGTCGTGGCGGTACGGCGTGACGAACGTCTTCACCGACTGCCACGCCTCGTTGTCGGCCATCGCC
>PXSC01000175.1 GCA_003023535.1 Halobacteriales archaeon QS_9_70_65
TCGGCGGTCGTTTCGCCGGTCGCGCGGTCGAGCGAGACGACCTCGAAGTCCTCCCGGGGAGCGAAGGCCTCTCCGTCCCGGTCGACGGGCTCGCCGTCGGCCCGAACGCGACGATGGAGTTCCGCTGCCTCGACGACCGTGCCGTCGGCTAGGGCGACTCGCGCGTCACCGGCGATGCACTTCCCGTGGTCGACGTGGGCGGCGATGGCGATGTTCCGGATGTTCTCCGGTTCGTCCATCAGCCGCTCGCATTCCTGTACGATCTTCTTGCGTCGGCCCATTATACACCTCGTTACCGGCAGCAGCGTGATAAGGGTAGTGTTTCCAGTTCCGACGGACGGCTGGCGTGGTACTATTTTAGTCAAGACTGAATATGTGCGAGCGGAATGGACAGAACCTCGGAAGCCCCTGCGCTCTCGACGGCTGCGACTCGCTGCGGTCCTCGGACTACGTCCTGCGGTCCTTGCGTCGTCTCGCTCGCCGAGAGCGCAGCCCCTTCCAGTCCCGCCCAGCGGTGGATTTTCCGCCAGCATCGCTTAACTAAACATGACCGACGCCGACCGCCGGCTCAGTCGCCGCGGTCCTCGAAGAACGCCAGCCCGTGGAGCCGGGAGTCGTCGGTCAGCTCCGGGTGGAAGGCCGTCCCAACGACGTTGCCCTGCCTGACGGCGACGGGCCGGTCGTCGACCTCCGCCAGCACCTCGACGTCGTCGCCGACGGCGTCGATCACCGGCGCCCGGATGAACACCGCCGGGAACGGCGCCTCGAGCCCCCGAACGTCGAGGGCGGCCTCGAAGCTGTCCTTCTGTCGGCCGAAGGCGTTGCGGTCGACGGTCACGTCGAGCAGATCCAGCTCCGAGACGCGGTCGTCGCCGGCGTCCCGACTGGCGACGATGAGCCCCGCACACGTCACGAGCATCGGTCGACCGGCGGCGGCGAACTCCCGGATCTCGTCGTCGATGCCCTCCTCGGCGAGCAGCGTGGAGATGGCCGTCGACTCCCCGCCGGGCAGCAACAGCAGGTCGCAGTCGGGGACGGTCCCCGCGGTCCGTATCTCCTCGACGGTGACGGACTCGCCGTGGGCCGCGGCGGCCCGCCGGATCGCGGCGGCGTGTTCGGCGACGTCGCCCTGGACCGCGATGACGCCCGCCCTGAGCATACCGTCGGTAACCGACAGCCGGGCAAAAACCCCTCGAAACGGCCGACCGCGGGCCCGCTACGTCTCGGGTTCGACGTAGATGACGCTCACCCGGTCGTCGCGCTCCCGCATTTGCGTCTCGACCTCGGCGATGGCGTCGTCGACCGCCCCGGCGTCGAACTCCGGCCGGAAGCTGGCGTCGGCCGTCACGAGGACGTCCCGGGGGCCGATGAACACCGTCCGGAGGTCGTCGACGCCGGCGACCCCCTCGTGGCCGGCGAGGGCGTCCTCGAGGTCGGCCTCGACGGATGCATCGAGGCTCTCGCCGACGATGAGTCGCTTGTTCTCGATCGCCAGCAGCACCGCGAACAGCATCAGTAAGACCCCGATGACGATGGCACCGGCGGCGTCGAAGGCGGGTTCGTCGAAGACGCGCCCCGCCGTGATGCCGACGAGCGCGACGACCAGCCCGACGAGCGCGACCGTGTCCTCGGTGAACGCCGTCAGCGTCGTCAGGTCGCTCGTCTGCTCGAAGGCCTCCCGGTAGCCCGACCAGCCGTACTCGGCCATCTGCCGTTTCAGCTCGGCGCGGGCCTTCACGAACGCGTACGCCTCGAAGGCGATGCCGCCGGCGAGAACCGCGACGGACACCCAAAACGGGTCGACCGGCAGCGGGATGTCGACGGTGACGCCGAGGAACTCCGCGGCGCCGGCCTCCGTTCCCTCTTCCGGGTGCCGCAGCTCTTCGATGCCGTGTCTGAGACTCTCCCAGCCCGCGATGCCGAACAGCAGCACGGACACGAGAAAGGCGTAGAAGAACTGCGCCTTCCCGTAGCCGAACGGGTGGGCCTGGGTCGCCTCCCGCTGGCTGTACTTGATGCCGACGAGCAACAGCACCTGGTTGGACGGCGATCCCCCCGTTTGCGAACATCGCGGCGACGACGACACCGGTACTGCCAGCTGCCATACGGCCCGCGTGTGGGCGCGGACACAAAGTCGTTGGTGTCAAACCTCCTCGCCCGTAAATGCCATATGCTCGCCGTTCTATCGGACACCCACGGTCGCGACTCCCCCCGCCTCGGGGGCCGCACCGAGACCGCCGTCGAGGACGCCGACCTCGTCGTCCACGCCGGCGATTTCGTGACGGCCGAGGCGCTCGAGGCCTTCGAGACCCGCTGTGACCTCCGGGCCGTCCACGGCAACAACGCCACGCCGGCGGTCCGGGACCGACTGCCCGCCGACCGGGTCGTCGAGTGGGCCGGCCTCCGCGTGTTCGTCGTCCACGGCCACGAGCACGCCGAAACGGAACTGTCGATGGCCGGCAGGCAGGCCGGCGCCGACCTGATCGTCGTCGGTCACTCCCACGAGCCGGGCTTCCGGAACGGGATCGTCCCGGTCTGCAACCCCGGCAGCCACGCCGACCCGCGGTGGCACCGACCGGCCCACGCGGAGTTGGAGTGGGACGACGACGCGGGGCTGGCCCGCGGACGGCTGGTCGAGCCGGCCGGCGAAACGTTCGAACGGTTCACCGTCGAGCCCCGACCCATCGGCGACGGCGAGGACGGCGGGTAGGGGACGTCGGGGTGGCGTTGGAGGGCCGAAGCAGGCGGGTGGGCGGAACGTACCGACGGCGGAGCCCCCGACGCACCTCGACGTACGGACCCGTCTGATAAAGGACGTCCGTAGGCTAAAACGACCGTTTCACCTACCGAAACTCAGGGTCGTGTCCGGAGGTAGGTCATCGCGACGACGACCGACAGCACCGTCAACCCGCCGATGAAGAACGCCATTCCGGGTGGCAGTCCGCCCCCGAGCAGCACCTCGAGGGCGTTGTCGGCTGCGCCGCCGTCGGTCGGTGTCGCCGTCGGCGTCGGCTCTGCTGTCACCGTCGGCTCTGCTGTCGCCGTCGGCGTCTCTGCAGGCTCTTCCGTCTTCGTCGATGTCGGCGCCGATGTTCCTGTAGGCTCCGGTGTCTCCGTCGCCTCCGGCGTCGGACTCGCCTCTCCGACGCTGACATCGTCCTCCGAGGTTGCCGTCGCCGTCCCCGTCTCGGTCTCGGTTTCCTCGATCTCCCCGGAGGCCGGCTGGACGCCCTCGTCGCTGCCGTTGCCACCCCCGCTCGTCTCAGGGTCCTCCGTCTCCCCGGCGTCCGGCTGGGCGTCCCCGTCGCCGTTGCCATCCGCAGCGTCGCCGCCGCCGGCGCCGAACCCCACCCCGCCGAGGAAGCTCCGCCCGAACAGCTCCTGGATCGCGACGGAGCCGGCGGCCAGCGCGAGGAGTCCCGTGAAGAGCCGCGAGAGGGCGGCCCGCAGCCCCGAGGCCCGCTCCTGTTCGCCGGCGTAGATGACGAGCGGGCTGTCGGCCGGGCCGTAGACGGCCATCTCTTCGGCGAGCAGCTGCCGGGCCGTCTCCGACGACAGCGCGGCCATCAGCTCGCCGGCCTCGTCGCTATCGAGGCCGACGAGCCGCGGGTCGCTGTCCGGAGAGACGTCCGGGCTGGAGGGCAGGAGGCTCATCGCCCCCCCGTTTCGCGTCGAGCGGCATGAACCTTGTTCACGGCCCGAAACGACTTTCAGCCCGCGCGGCAATCGCCTCTCATGCTCCGACCACTGGCCGGCACCGTCGCGCCGGCGGCGCAGTCCCTCCCCGGCAACGTCGACCCCGTCCTCGTCGGCATCATCGCGGTGTTGCTGCTCATCGTCTTCGCCTTCTTCCTGCTCATCCGGCGGACCCTGCTGAGCTTCTCCGAGGGCATCCGCGAGGGCCGGCGGTAAACTACCCTACTTCGCTCGGTCTGACGACCTCACTTCGTTGAGGGTAGGGCTTTCGCGTGGACTCCCGCTCTGGCCGGAATCCCCGGCAGGAGGGTCAAATTCTCCGTTCGCGTTCAACATCCCGCGATCTGCTCACGGGCGCACCGCGCCCGTTCGCATGGTCCGAGGGACCGGAGGTCCCTCGCCATTCAAGCGCACGCCTACGGGTGCGCCTCCGTCGTCCCCAGTTTGGTTCCGGCGGAGATGCCGCAATCCGACGTTCTTGGCCGTCGCAAAGTCGCTACGCGACTTTGCTGCCCGCCGGACGTAGTCCGGCGACCGCGTTGTAGTCGGCGTGGTTCTCGTAGCCGCATTTCAGACACGCAAAATTCTCACCATCGCGATTGTTCGGGTGCGTGAATCCGCACGTTGAACACCGCCGACTCGTGTTTTCCGGAGCTACCTGCTCAACGGTGATGCCGTACATCTCGGCTTTATACTCGACGTATTCGTACAGTCGCTCAAACGCCCACTCGTGTCCCCACGATGCACCAGAAAGCCTGTCGCGGATGCCGGTCAACTTCTCGAAGGCGATGACCGTACAGCCGTTCTCGACGGCTTCTGCGATGATACCGTTCGCAATCCGATGGAGCATCATCGTGAACCGGCCCGTCTCTTTCCGCCCGACCGATTGAATGTTCTCGTGAGCGTGGCGGCTCCCGCACTGCTGGAGCGAGGCCCGCCGCTTTTCGTATTCCCGTCGCCAGTGGTCGAACTCGTGACCGCTCCAAAATACACCCGTCGAAGTGACGGCTAACTGGTTCACGCCGAGGTCAACGTCCTCAGAAATCGAAGATTTCTGATGGGCTGCACAAGAGCTTCGCTCTTGTGAACGCCGAGGACTGTGCTGTGCCCGGTCGTCGCCTGTTCCAGCGTGTCGGACTCCACCTCCGCCCTTGTTCGGAGATGAAGGAACCACTCGCCGTCTCTGTGGTGTAGTTCTGCGCCCGTCACCTCGTAGTCGTCGTTATCGAGATACCGACTATGAGGTGTGTCACGGTCAGGGTGAGAGAGAACGTACTCAACTTCGATGCGTCCGTCAACGGTCGCCAGCGACACGTATTCATCGTGGAAGGTGGCACACCGCTCGTCGTACACGGCGGTCGGATTCGAGAAGTGCGGTTTGCCAGCGTACTTGTCCTGTTTCCAGCGGGCGACGGCGCTCTGCACGGCGTCGGCGGCCTTGTTGCGGGCGTTCTGGACGAGATTCGCGTGCAATCGCGTCCGGTCACGTACCTCGTCGTAGGTTTCCTCCTGCAACTGTGCCTTACTGGTGGTCTTGTATTCGCCCTGCCACGCGTGGTCGACGACGTAGTTAGCGGCCCATAGAAACTCGTCTACTGTCTCGTGCAGAAGTGCGGCGCCGTCGCTGTCCACGTCGAGTTTGACCGGGACTGTTCGCCGCACCTCCATACGTCAGGTATGCACCCGCTGCTTTATGAACGTCGGGGAGAGAGAGGGTGGCAACAGTTCGTGTAATGTAGCGGGGTTGTCGGCTTCCTCTTCGGCCTACTCGCTCACTTCGCTCGCTCTCTTCTCACGGGCGCGAAGCGCCCGTTCGAATGGTCAGCGGGACCTCCGGTCCCGCCCGAGTTGAGGCCGGAGGCTCCGCCTCGAAACTGCTGAGCTGGCCGGCGGTCACCGGGCGGCGACCCGCTCGACGGCGGTCTCGACGTTCTCGCGGTCGACGTCGAGGTGTGTGCAGAACCGGACGACGCGGTCGCCGAACGGCACCCCACGGACGCCGACGGCTTCGCACCGCTCGAGGAACCGCTCGGCCGGTTCGTCCGTCTCGACGAGGACGATGTTCGTCTCCGGATCGCGGGCGTCGAGCCCCTCGAGGGCGTCGAGTCCTTCGGCGAGTCGCTCGGCGTTGACGTGGTCCTCGGCGAGCCGTTCGCGGTTCTCCAGGGCGCGCAGTCCCGGCGCGGCGACGATGCCGGCCTGCCGCATCCCGCCGCCGAACAGCTTCCGGACGCGGCGGGCCTCCTCGACGAACGCCTCGCGGCCGGCGA
>PXSC01000176.1 GCA_003023535.1 Halobacteriales archaeon QS_9_70_65
TGCATCACCGACTGGTTCGAGGACAACGACGTCTTTCCGCTGTACCTCAGCGGCCTCCCCGAGGAGAAAAACGGCTCCCCGGAGCTGTACGGCGTCGCGGCGGGCGAGGCGACGACGGCCCTCGATGCGGCCGGCATCGTCCCGCCGCGGGAGAACGGCCTCGTGACCGGGCCGACGGGAGCGCTGCTGGCGCGCGCCGACCGGGCCGGCCTCGACGCCGTCGGGCTCGTCGTCCAGACGGACCCGCAGTTCCCCGACCCCGAGGCCGCGCGGGTCGTCCTCGAGGGCGGCGTCGGCCCCATCGCCGACGTCGAGGTGGACACCGACGCCCTCGTCGAGCAGGCCGGCGAGATACAGTCCGCCCGAGAGGAGCTGGCCCGGCAGCTGCAGGACGCCGGCGACGAGAGCACGCAGGCCCAGACAATCCGCGGGTTCCAGTGACAGGAGTAGCGTCTTGCGGCGGTGATGGCGGTGTGTCCGAACGCCCCTCCCGCCGGCGGGCTGTGGCTCACGGGTCGCTTCGCTCACCGGCAGAGCAGAGTTCTGCCGAGCCCTCGCTCGGTTCACTCGCGAGGACCCCGTTCGCGTCGAGGCGCTCGCTGCCTCGCGGGTCCCACCGCCCGGCTCGACCGAGGCCTCCCTCCTTTCGATCGGTCGGCCTCGCAGGTCGCGTCTCGCGACTGCTCGCTGTGCTCCCGTGTCGTCGCTCCCAAGTCGCTCCTCCCGCTCGCTTCGTTCCGAGGCCGCTCTCGCTGCGCTCGTTCGGCCTCGCTGCGCGCGGCACAGCCGTGCGTGCGCTGACTCGCTCCGCGAGCGGGAGGGAAAAAAGAGGGCGTTCGAACACGCCGTCATCGCAGCCGAGGCACGCTACCCCCCCGCAACTGGAACACTACCGACTCAGACGCTCGAGCCGACGTGTTCGTCGAGGAACTCGACGATCTCGCGGTAGGCCTCGATGCGGTTCTCCAGCTTCGTGATGCCGTGGCCCTCGTCGTCGAAGATCAGTTTCCGGACGGGGACGCCCTGCTCGGCGGCCGCCGCGGCGACCTGTTCGGCCTCGTCGACCGGCACCCGCGGGTCGTTGGCGCCGTGCAGGACGAACAACGGCGCCTCGATGCTGTCGACGTTGTTGACCGGCGAGACCGACTCGAGGAACTCCCGGTCGTCCTCAAGGGAGCCGTACTCGGCCTCCCGGAGCTCCCGGCGCCACGATCCGGTGTTCTCGAGAAACGTCACGAAGTTGGCGATGCCGACGACGTCGACGCCGGCGGCCCACAGCTCGGGGTACTCGGTGAGCGCCGCCAGCACCATGAACCCGCCGTAGGAGCCGCCCTTGGCGACGATCCGGTCGGAATCGACCTCCGGGCGGTCGGTCAGCCACCCGACGGCGGCCTTCAGGTCGAGGTACTGCTTGACCGGCGAGAAGGAGGGCCGCCGCTGGCTCTCGGGGCCGCCGTGGATGTCGACGACCACCGGCGTCTCGCCGGCCGGCGTCTCCGGCGGCGTCGCGTAGTAGCCCGGTATCTCGCGGCCGTCGAACGTCTCGTAGGCCACGGACTCCGAGGCGACGAACGTCTCCGGCGGGATGTCGGCCGTCGAGGCGCAGGTCCACCGCTCGGCGGCGCCGGTCTCGACGTCGACGACGTGAACGTCGGTGTTTTCGGTGTCGGCGGTGACCGTCAGGGCGAACCGCTCGGCGTCGTCGTCGAAGCTCACGCCGCCGGCGACGCCGGCCGGGAGGTCCGGCTCCGGGAACGTTTCGATCGTCGTCTCGCCGGCCAGCTCGCCGACGGTCAGGTCGGTGTAGCCGTCGACGTTCCGGGAGTAGACCAGCCGCCCCGTCTCGTCGTCGACGGCGACCCCGTCGACGTTCCACGTTCCGTCGGGCGGCGACGCGCCCGACGACGTTCGCGCTTCCTCGCGCTCACCCCCTCCCTCGACGACCGTCTCGAGGGCGCCGCCCGCGGCGTCCAGCCGGGCGAGATACAGCGTGTCGGCGTCGCGGTCCGTACAGCAGTAGACGCCGTCGCCGTCGGGCGCCCACGAGAGACTCGAGTACCGGACCTCGTCGTCGTCGTCGCCGTCGCCGGTGAGCCGCGTCAGCTCTCCCGACTCGACGTCGAGGACGTGGACGTCGTGGTCGAAGCTGGAGTGGGCCTCGTGGACCAGCAGCCGGTCGTCGCCGGGGCTCCAGCCGGCCAGCGAGAGCCAGCCGTCGCCCTCGTGGACCAGCGTGGCATCGTCGCCGCGGGCCTCGCGGCCCTGGACGTAGACGTCGAAGACCGACTCCTCGCGGCGGTTCGAGGCGAAGGCGAGGCGATCGCCGTCGTGGCTCCAGCCGCCCCACCGGTGTTTCGCGTCCGTCCGCGTGAGGTTCTCGACGGTCCCGTCGTCGGCCAGCCGGTAGAGCTGCTGGCGCTCGTTGCCGCCCTCGTCCATGCCGAACGCCAGCTCCGGCCGCTCCGGCGACCACGAGGCGAAGGTGACCCGATCGTCGCCGAAGGTCCGCTGGGTCGGCCACGCGCCCGGCTCCGACAGCGTCCACACCTGCGGCGTCCCGGTCGTGTCGATGCGGAACGAAAGCGTCCCGTCCGGGCCGAAATCGGCCCCGTAGGCACTTCGCACGCTCAGGTAGCGCTCGATGTCGTACTCGTGCATACACGGTGGTCGGGCGGGCGGAATATAGCGGTTCGGGCGTCGGCCGTCACAGTGATCAACGCGAGTCTCTACCGCCGGGGTCGGGCGGATCGGCCGTGGAGAGCCGAACCAGCCTCACTTCGTTTCTCGTGCTGAAAACTATCGCAACGATCACTATCAGTCGTCGCCGGGGACGGCCGTCTCGCCGGCGGCGGTCTCCAGCGTCTCCTCGACCTGCGTGACGACGAGCGCCAGCGCGACGACCGCCAGCACCGCGCCGAAGGCGAAGGGGGCGACGAAGCCGTAGCCGAACAGCACGCCCGACGCCAGCGGCCCGACGGCCGTCCCGAAGCCGAACGCCATCGTCAGCACCGACAGCGTCGTCCCGGACTGACCTTCCGCGGCGATGTCGCCGGCGGCCGCAAGCGCCGGCGCGAACACCATCGCCACCGCCACGCCGTGGAGGGCCCGTACGAACAGCATGCTCCAGGAGGTGGTGACGAGCCCCTGGGCGAGTACCGACGGTGCCAGCACCACCAGCCCGCCGACGATGAGCGGCTTGCGGCCGATGTGGTCCGACAGCCAGCCGATGGGGCCCTGTAGCACGACATTGGCGATGACGACGGCAGCGAACTGGACGCCGAACCAGCGGGCGCCCTGGTCGAGTCTGGCGTTGACCGGCTCCTGGAGCGTGGCGTACAGCGCGATGCTGACCGCCATGAAGAACGTGCCGATCCCGAGGACGAACACCGGGTCGAGTAGCCGGCCGGCGGCGTCGGCCCGGATCGACACCGAGAGGTCGTCGTCGGCGTCGCTCGTCGCCACGTCCGGCTCCTCGATGAGCAGCGACACGAGCGCGAAGCTGACCAGCGCGCCGACGACGGCGACGCCGAAGGCGGCGTCGAACCCCGAGAGTCCGACGCCGGCGACCCGGTAGGGTCCGACCTCGACGACCGAGCCCGCGACGATCGGGCCGAACCCGAAGCCCAGCAGCCGGAAAGCGTTGAACACGCCGAAGTTGCCGCCCCGCTCGTCGTCGCCCTGCGCCAGGTCGTCCACCAGCGCGATGGTCGTCGGGATGACGAAGGCGCCGCCGAGCCCCTGGATCGCCCGGATCACGACCAGCGCCCAGTAGCCGTCG
>PXSC01000177.1 GCA_003023535.1 Halobacteriales archaeon QS_9_70_65
CGCGAACCTGTGGTTCGCTCACTTCCGCCGTGTCCGTCCGCCAATTACCGGGAAGCCGCCGATTCGGGCGACAACTCTTCTCCGCAACGTCTTTTTAGGCTCGGGCCGGAACGAAGTCTCAAGGGCACGTAGCTCAGTCCGGATAGAGCGTCGGACTTCTATCCGCGTCGCGTTCGCGGCGCGGGAAGACATCCGATGGCCGTGGGTTCGAATCCCATCGTGCCCGCTGTCTGCGAGCGACAGCGAGCAGCAGCGGCACCGGGATTCGAAGCCCGGAAGTCGCAGCCCGGAACGGTCGAACGACGTGAGTCCGCACGCCCGGGGCCGTCTTCCTCTGGTTCGAATTCCGAAAGACTCGCTCCGCTCGTCTTTCGGCGTTCGCGAACCTGCGGTTCGCTCACTCCCATCGTGCCCGCTGTTCTGCGAGGAGCGGACGCGGCGAGCAAACGGCGAACGGAGACGGCTTCGGACCCCCGAGACGAGCGTTGCGGGTCCCGCCGCCGAGTTGGAATTCGATAGCCGGCCGTCCCGGGGAGGGAGGTCGGATTGCGACCGACTTCGGTCCCCGAATCGTACGGGTTGAATAACGCCGGGCGCCATGGGGCTTCAATGGACACCCGACACATCCGGGCGGGTATCGGCCTCATTCTGCTCTACCATGCGGTCCTGATCGGCGGGTTATACGTCGGATTGTTAGGGCCGCGAGCGGCCGTCGTCGTATTGGGGGGATCGTCGGTGATCCTGGTCACGATGGCGAGCGTCCTGGGCAGCCTCCTATTGCACGGCGAACTGTGACATGACGGCCGACGGGTGCCGCGCCGGACCCGCGACGGCGACCGGGCGCCCGGCACGGGTCGCTCTCCGATGCTTCGTTTGGAGATGTATCCAACCTCCAGAGCGAATATTGATTATTCGTCACTTTCGCCAATATCGTTCAATCCATACGAACAGTTCGTTGCCTACCGGATCGTATATACGGAAGTTTTATTACCTATTTACCTCTTGGACGTCTCGTAATGCTCAAAACGACCGACCGTACGCGGAGGTCGTCGGTGCGTCGGCACTCGTTGCCGCCGGTCGCCGGCGGCCGACGCGCCCGAAGGAGGTGAGACGCCGCGCCCGGTGACGTCGCTCTGGTGCGGCCTGCCATCAAGTCCGGCGACGCCGGGGCCCGTCGCCGACTCGGTTCCGTGACCGGTGTGCTCCAGCGCGGCCCCACGTCGCGCCGTCGCTCGCCGCGGCGGTGATGTCTCGTCGTCGGCGAGGCGGAGACGCCGGCGACGGGGTCCGTTTCTCGACTCGACCGCGACCGCTCCGCTCGGCCGTCGAAGACGTTCGTGAAAACTACTCCTCGAAGCCGTCCTCGAACCGGAAGGTTCCATCGCGTTGGACCACCTCGCCGTCGACCTCGATGTAGGAGTCTTCGGACATGTCGACGATCATGTCGACGTGGACGGCCGACTGGTTGGCCTCGCGGTTCTCGCCGACGGTGTCGTCGTAGGCGCGGCCGACGGCCATGTGGACGGTGTCGCCCATCTTCTCGTCGAACAGCATGTTGTAGCTGAACCGGTCGATGTCGCGGTTCATCCCGATGCCGAGCTCGCCGAGCCGGCTGGCGCCGGCGTCGGTGTTCAGCACCTCCGTCAGGAGGTCTTCGTTCTGGTCGGCGGCGTGGTCGACGACCTCGCCGTTCTCGAAGACGAGGTGGGCGCCGGTGATTTCGCGGCCCTGGTGGTACAGCGGCTTGTCGAACAGTACCTCCCCTTCGACGCTGTCGACGACGGGCGCGGTGAACACCTCGCCGCCGGGGAGGTTGTTCTCGCCGTAGTCGTTGATGGTGTGCATCCCGTCGACGGACATCCGCACGTCGGTGGTGTCGCCGGAGACGATCCGCACCTCGCTCGCGGGGTCGAGGAGCTCGACCATCTGTCGTTGGTGCTCCCGGACCGTCCCCCAGTCCTTGTTGATGGCGTCCCAGACGAAGTTCCGGTAGCCGTCGGTGCTCATGCCCGCGAGCTGGGCGCCGGCCCGGGAGGGAAACTGCGTGAGACACCACCGCTTCGACAGCGCGACCTCCTGGACCGGACGACGGGCGGCCGTTGCCGTCGCCTGCGTTTCGGGGTCGACGTCGCCCTGCTCGGTGGCGTTCGTCTCCGCCCGCACGCGCAGGAGGACGTCGCTTTCCTCGTACAGCGCCTGCAGGTGCGTCGGCGTCTCGATGTCGTCGTCGGCGGCGGCCTTCAGGTACGCCCGCGAGGCGCGGCTGTCCTTCGCGAGGTAGACCGGCGTCGCCCCCCGGTCGCCGACGGCCTCGTGGAGCGCGACGGCGAGGTCCTCGGCGACGCTCGGCGCGCTGATGACGACGTTGTCGCCCGGCTGGACGTCGGTGGAGTGCTCGACGACGGTCTCGGCGTGCTCGCGGATACGGGGGTCCATGGCCGTCACTGAGGGTGTGCGACCCTATACCCGTTCGGATGTACGGCCGTCGGCGACCGGGTCGGCGACCGAAGAAGGCAGGTAGGTATAAGTCGCCGCTCCACGTATCGCCGGGCGATGTGGAACGGTCGGGATCGGGCCGAGATTACCTGTATCGCCTGCGGCGAGGAGGTCCCGCGGTCGTCCGCCCGCGAGTACGACAAACACGGCGACCGCTGGACCCGGGAGGACAAGCAGTTCGAACACCTCTGTAAGTCCTGTCACCAGGAGCTCTGTCACCAGCCCCGCGGCGGCCTGGAGGACGTCCTCGCGGAGATCGACACGGCCGGCTCCCGCGAGCGGTTCCTCAAGCGGTACGTCGAGATCGTCGAAGCCGAACGCGACCGCCCGGACTCCCGAGAGTAAACTACCCCGTCCTACGTCGCTCACCCGCAAGGGTTCGCTCGTCGAGGGCGAGGCGTTCCCACGGTAGTTTCGGCTCTGGCCCCCGTGCATGGACGAGGCGCGACCGTCGTTGCAGTCGCGTCATCCCGCCCGAACAGCGCACGTAAGGTGCGACGCCGCTTTGGACTGATTCGGCCGATCCGCGACACTCCCGCGTTAATCGTCGGTGACCACGATGTGGCCCCGACATCAGGGGACGGGTTACGTGCGCCCCACCTCGGCGAGACGTGCGCCCGCCAAGGCTTGCACCGAAAGATATGGGTGGTTTCGACAAAAATGTGTGGCCTCGACCCCGTCGCCCGCATCACGCACACCGAGAGCAGAGTCTCCATCCGTGTCGGCTTCTGCGCGCGGGCTTGCCCGCTCGCATGGTCCGCGGAACTCCGTTCCGCGCTATCCTCCCCACCATACTTGCTCGCTTTCGCTCGCTCGTTGATGATGGGGCCTCCGCCTCGAATCAGGTGACGCCCCGTCGTCGCCGGGATCGGTGACGGCGGCTCCGACGGGACGGAGGCGGAGGCCCTCCCGGCCCCGCGGCTCCGCCTCCCAACGCCTAACTACCCCTCTGCACAACGCTACGACATGAGCGACAGCGACGACCAAGCGTACGCCGGCACCGCGGAGGGGCAGGGCCCCGTCCGCGTCGACGAGGAGCTCGCCCGGCACCTCGAAAACAAGCGCGAGGAGCTGTTCGAGGAGTTCGAGATCCGCGACGAGTTCCCGCCGGCGGTGCTCTCGGAGGCCGAAGCGCGG
>PXSC01000178.1 GCA_003023535.1 Halobacteriales archaeon QS_9_70_65
GCGATGCACAACGTCGCCTCGCCGGTCGGGACGATGGCGAGCGCGCAGGTCGCCGCCGCCATCCCGAACGCCCTGGCCGTGGAGTTCCACAGCTACGAGCTGCCGTGGTGGAGCGACCTGATCGAGGAGTCGATCATCGAGAACGGCTACGTCACGGTGCCCGAGGAACCGGGACTCGGCGTGACGCTGGACATGGACGCCGTCGCCGAGCACATGGTCGACGGGGAGGAGTTGTTCGATTCGGCGTAGCCGAATCGAGTTCGAAAATCTCCGATTTTCGGTGTTCGACGCGGCGTGAGCCTCGTCGGGCTCGGAAATCTCCGATTTCCGGCGTTCGACGCGGCCGTGCCGCGTCGGGCAGGCGGATCTCCGATTCGACCCGTCCGACGAAGCGTCGCTTCGCCGTACTCGTCGAGCGACGCTACGCCTCCCGGACCGCCGCGACGGCGTCGGCGGCCGTCGACCCCACCTGCTCGCGGAACCGTCCCCGGAGGCTGTCGGCGTGTTGCGACATCTGGGTGACGACGACGACGCGGTCGTCCTCGACGACGAACACGATGTCGACGTCGGTGCCGTCGAACGTTCCCCGCATCGTGAACTTGTCGTCCTCGTACAGCCCGTCGTGGTTCGGCGAGGTCTTCCGGCAGACGTAGCCCTCGCCGGAGCGCAGCGCGGATTCCGGTACCGCGGACGGAAATCAGTTGAGTTCCGGCGACACCCGCCGGCCCGTCGCGGCCGCTCACCGCCGACGGCGGTTCCGATGCGTTTTACCCCGTTCCCCGAGACGGTCCGACCATGTCCGACGACGACTACCGCGTCGAGGAGGACAGTCTCGGCGAGATGCGCGTCCCGGCGGACGCCTACTGGGGCGCCCAGACCCAACGGGCCGTCGAGAACTTCCCCGTCTCGGGGCTGACCTTCGGGCGACGGTTCGTCCGCGCGCTCGGGGTCGTCAAGAAGGCCGCCGCGGAAGCGAACCACGAACTCGGGCTCCTCTCCGAAGAGACGGGCCAGGCGATAATCGAGGCCGCGGACGAGGTGGTCGCCGGCCACCACGACGACCAGTTCCCGGTCGACGTGTTCCAGACCGGCTCCGGCACCTCCTCGAACATGAACGCGAACGAGGTCATCGCCAACCGGGCGACGGAGCTCGTCGGCGGCGAACTCGGCTCCCGGGAGATCCACCCCAACGACGACGTCAACTACGGTCAATCGTCCAACGACGTGATTCCGACGGCGATGCACGTCGCGGCGCTGGAGGCCGTCGAGCGGGACGTCATCCCCGCGCTGGAGACGCTCGCGGAGGCGCTGGAGGCCAAGGAAATGGAGTTCGACGGTATCGTCAAGACCGGCCGGACGCACCTGCAGGACGCCACGCCGGTCCGTCTGGGCCAGGAGTTCGGCGGCTACCGCACCCAGGTGGAGAAGGGCATCAAGCGGGTCGCCGCAACCCGCGAACACCTCGGGGAGCTGGCGCTGGGCGGAACGGCGACGGGGACGGGGCTCAACACCCACCCCGAGTTCCCGGCGCTGGCGGTGGAGTCCATCTCCGGGGAGACCGGCCTGGAGTTCCGCGAGGCCGACGACCACTTCGAGGCGCAGGCGGCTCACGACGCGATGAGCGAGGCTCACGGCGCCCTCCGGACCGTTGCGGGGTCGATGAACAAGATCGCCAACGACCTCCGGCTGCTGGCGTCGGGGCCGCGGAACGGCCTCGGCGAGATCGAACAGCCGGAGAACCAGCCCGGATCGTCGATCATGCCGGGGAAGATCAACCCGGTCGTCGCCGAGTCGGTCAACCAGCTCCACACGCAGGTGATCGGCAACGACGCGACGGTGTCGGCCGGCGCCGCCCGCGGCGAACTCGAATTGAACCTCTACAAGCCGGTCGTCGCGTACAACTTCCTCCAGAGCGCGAACCTCGTCGCCAACGGCGCCGAGACCTTCGCCGAGCGGTTCGTCGCGGCCCTGGAGGTCGACGAGGCCCACTGCCGCGAGCGGGTCGAGCGGTCGATGGCGCTGGCGACGGCGCTGAACCCCGCCATCGGCTACGACGCGGCCTCGACGGTCGCAAAGCGGGCGCTGGCGGAGAACCGCTCCGTCCGCGAGGTCGCCGTCGAGGAGGGACACCTCACCGAGACCGAGGCCGACGAGGTGCTCGACCCGGCGGCGATGACCGAGCGGGACATCCTCGGCGAGGACTGAGCGAACTATATAAAGGTCCCGGCGCGGTTCCGATACCTGCGGACGCCCGTCCGTGATTTATTAGTCGGGTCCCTCCACGTCAGTATGTCATCGAACGAGGATCGGCTCGTGGAGCTGACCGACGACGGGGCCGTCTCCCGGCTACACGCGGAACTGGACGACGCCGGCGCGGGTAGCGGCGCGGTCGTGTCCGAGCTGGCGGCGGCGGCCGACCGCTCGCTGTTCACGGACGGACACGGCCAGCAGCTCATCGAGGATCTCTCCGAGGAGTTCGACACGCGGCTCAGCCCCGGCACCGTCTACCCCCGGCTGCACGATCTCTGCGACGAGGGACTGCTCGAACAGCGGGAGCTCGTCCGGACGAAGGAGTACGAAATCAGCGACGAGGAGGCCGCTCAGGAGCTGGTCTCGGAGTCCGCCCGCCAGCACATCGCCCTCGGGCTGGCGTTCCAGGCGGCCCTTGAGGACGGCGACTTCTCCTGACGCCCCGTGGATGGTGCCTTTTTTGACGCTCGCCGCCGCAGTCGCCGGCAATGAGCCACGACTACGAGGAATTGGGACTCGTCGCCGGGCTGGAGATCCACCAGCAGCTCGACACGGCGACGAAGCTGTTCTGTAACTGCCCGACGGAGCGCCGCGACCCCGCCGAGTCCGTCCGGTCGTTCACCCGGTATCTCCACCCGACGAAGTCCGAGCTCGGCGAGCTCGACGAGGCCGCCCTCGAGGAGTCCCGTGTCGACCGCGAGTTCGAGTATCTCGCCTTCGATTCCACCTGTCTCGTCGAGGAGGACGACGAGCCGCCCCACCGCCTCGACGGGGCGGCCCTCGAGGTCGCCCTGGAGATCGCCGCCCTGCTGGACTGTACGATCGTCGACCGGGCGCAGGTGATGCGGAAGATCGTCGTCGACGGCTCCAACACCTCCGGCTTCCAGCGGTCGGCGCTACTGGCGACCGACGGCGAGATCGAGACCGACGCCGGCCCCGTCGGTATCGCCGACCTCCTGCTGGAGGAAGAATCCGCCGCCCGGATCGACGACCGGGCGGACGGCGTCACCTACGGCCTCGACCGCCTCGGGGTGCCGCTGGTCGAGATCGGAACGGAGCCCGACATCCGGACGCCCGCACAGGCCAAGCAGGCCGCCGAGCGCATCGGCATGCTGCTGCGGTCGACCGGCCGGGTGAAGCGCGGGCTCGGCACCATCCGCCAGGACGTCAACGTCTCCATCGAGGCCGGCGCCCGCGTCGAGCTGAAGGGCGTCCAGAGCCTCGACGACATCGACGACATCGTCGCAAACGAGGTGCGGCGTCAGGTCGAACTCCTGGAGATAGCCGAGGAGCTGCGGGCGCGGGACGCCGCCGTCGGCGACCCCGTCGACGTCACCGAGGTCTTCGCCGACACCGACAGCGGCGTCGTCGCCGGCGCCGAGTCGGTCGCGGCCGTCCGACTGGCGGGGTTCGACGGCCTCGTCGGCCGGGAGATACAGCCCGACCGCCGCCTCGGCACGGAGCTGTCGGACCACGCCACGCGCCAGGGCGCCGGCGGGATCTTCCACACCGACGAGCTGCCGGCCTACGGCGTCACCGAGACCGAGGTGTCGGCTCTGCGCGAGGCCGTCGACGCGCGCGAGGCGCAGAGCGCCTCGAACGGTGCGAGTAGCGCGGAGCAAAGTCGTTCGAGAGACGGCGACGCCGTCTCTCGTGATGACGAAGATGGCCAGCGGTCATCTTCGAACCACTCCGCGGACCGTTCGAGCGGGCAGCGAGGCGGTGAAACCGCCTCGAACGGGACGGCAGAGCCGTCCCGCGGCCCGCGAGAAGACGGCGATGAGCCGCGAGCAGGAGACGCCGTCGCGCTGGTGGCCGCCGACGCCGACGTCGCCGAGCGCGCGATCGACGCCGTCGCCGACCGTGCCGAGACCGCAATCGCGGGCGTCCCCGAGGAGACCCGCGGCGCCGACGAGGACGGCACCTCGCGGTACCTGCGGCCGCTGCCCGGTGCCGCCCGGATGTACCCCGAGACGGACGTCCCGCCCGTCGAGCCGGACCCCTCGGCAATCGAGCCGCCGGAGCTCCTGACCGAGAAGATCGACCGATACCGAGCCGAACACGGCCTCGACGCCGGGCTGGCCGAACAGGTCGCCTACGGCGAGCACATGCCGACCTTCGAGGCCGCCGTCGCGCGGGGCGTCGACCCGACGACCGCCGCCGACACCCTCGAAGGGACGCTGACCGAGCTCCGCCGGGACGACGTCCCCGTCGGGCGACTGACCGACGACCACCTGCTGTCGGTTCTGGAGCTCGTCGCCGACGGCGAGCTGCCGAACGAGGGGATCGGGCCGGTGCTGTCGGCGCTGGCCGACGACCCATCGCTGGACGCCGCGGCGGCGATGGAGGCCGCCGGCGTCGGCGGCGCCGACCGCGAGGCCGTCCGCGAGGTCGTCGAGAGCGTCGTCGAGCGCAACGCCGACCAGGTCGAACGCGAGGGGATGGGCGCCTTCTC
>PXSC01000179.1 GCA_003023535.1 Halobacteriales archaeon QS_9_70_65
TCGAGCGACGGTCTCGTCTCGATTCAGGTGTTCGAGGGCACCGAGGGTATCGACACCAAGAGCTCGGTTCGATTCCTCGGCGAGACGATGAAGATGCCCGTGACCGAGGATCTGCTCGGTCGCGTCCTCGACGGGTCCGGCGAACCGATCGACGGTGGTCCGGAAATCGTTCCGGACGACCGCCACGACATCGTCGGCGCGGCCATCAACCCCTACGCCCGCGAGTACCCCGAGGAGTTCATCCAGACCGGCGTGTCCGCCATCGACGGTATGAACACGCTGGTTCGCGGTCAGAAGCTTCCCATCTTCTCCGGGTCCGGGCTTCCACACAACGAACTCGCACTCCAGATCGCGCGACAGGCGACTGTGCCGGAAGAAGAAGAGGCTGGCGAGGACGACGAAGGCTCCGAGTTCGCAGTCATCTTCGGCGCGATGGGCATCACCGCCGAGGAGGCAAACGAGTTCCTGGACGACTTCGAGCGTACCGGCGCCCTCGAGCGGTCGGTGGTGTTCACGAACCTCGCCGACGACCCCGCCGTCGAGCGGACGGTCACGCCGCGGCTGGCGCTGACCACCGCCGAGTACCTCGCCTTCGAGAAGGGCTACCACGTGCTGGTCATCCTGACGGACATGACCAACTACTGCGAGGCGCTGCGGGAAATCGGCGCCGCCCGCGAGGAGGTGCCCGGTCGTCGGGGCTACCCCGGCTACATGTACACCGACCTGGCGACGCTGTACGAGCGGGCCGGCCGCATCGAGGGCCGGGAGGGGTCGGTCACCCAAATTCCCATCCTCACGATGCCGGGCGACGACGATACCCACCCCATCCCGGACCTGACCGGCTACATCACCGAAGGACAGATCTACATCGACCGCGATCTCAACAGCCAGGGCATCGAGCCGCCGGTCGACGTGCTGCCGAGTCTCTCGCGGCTGATGGACGACGGCATCGGCGAGGGGTTCACCCGCGAGGACCACGGCGACGTCTCCGACCAGCTGTACGCCGCCTACGCGGAGGGCGAGGACCTGCGTGACCTCGTGAACATCGTCGGCCGCGAGGCGCTCAGCGAGCGGGACAACAAGTACCTCGACTTCGCCGACGCCTTCGAGGAGGAGTTCGTCGAGCAGGGCTACGACACCGACCGCGACGTCGGCGAGACGCTGGACATCGGCTGGACCCTGCTGAGCGAGCTGCCGCGGGAGGAGCTCAACCGCATCGACGAGGAGCTCATCGACGAGTACTACGTCGACGACGAGCAGGTCGCCGAGGCCGCCGACTGACGCGTTCCGAGCCGACCTCTTATTACGCCGCCCGCCCGAACGACCGGTATATGTTGGATTCCGGCGAGCCGGAGTTGCCCGACGACGCCAGGACGGTGCTCGTCCTGTCGTCGGCGACGACCGGCTCGGAGGCGTGTACCGCCCTTGCCGGCCGGGGCGAGCGCGTTCTCCTCGTCGGATACGCCGGGACGACCGCCGAGGACCTCCGGGAGCGGCTCGCCGAGCGGTTCGAGGAGCCGCCGCCGGTCCGGGCGCTCGACGTCGGCGGCGAGGTCGAACTGAGCGACCTCACGGGCCAGGGTATCACCGTCGCCGAGGCGCTGTCGCCGGAGACGACGGTCTGTTTCGACTCGCTCGGGGCGCTGCTACAGTACACCGACCTCGAGCAGGTGTTCCAGTTCGTCCACAGCCTCGCCGAGCGGTGTGCGGCGTCGTCGGCGACGATGCACGTCCACCTCGACCCGGCGGCCGTCGACGACCGGGCCGTCGCGGTGCTGTCGACGCTGGCCGACGCGGTCGTCGACGTCGAGGCCGGGGCGACGACCCTCCAGCCGGAGCTGACCGGAAAGGATTAACCGACTCCGCGCCGAATCGCGAGCAAGATGAGCGAGGACGTCAAACCGACGCGGAAGAACCTCATGGCCATCGAGGACCGCATCGAGCTCTCCGAGCAGGGCCACGACACCCTCGAGAAGAAACGCGACGGCCTCATCATGGAGTTCATGGACATCCTCGACCAGGCGCAGGACGTCCGGTCGGACCTCGACGGGAACTACGAGCGGGCCCAACGCTCCATCGACATGGCCCGGGCGATGGAAGGCGACGTGGCGGTCCGCGGCGCCGCCGCCGCCCTGGAGGAAACCCCGGAGATCACGACCCAGTCGAAGAACATCATGGGCGTCGTCGTCCCGCAGATCGAGTCGACCCGGGTCCGGAAGGACCTCGACCAGCGGGGCTACGGCCTCGTGGGCACCTCCGCCCGCATCGACGAGGCCGCCGACGCCTACGAGGAACTGCTGGAGACGATCATCCTCGCCGCCGAGGTCGAAACGGCGATGAAGAAGATGCTCGAGGAGATCGAGAAAACCAAACGGCGGGTCAACGCCCTCGAGTTCAAGCTACTGCCCGACGGAGGAAAGCGCCATCGAGGCGGCCGCCGAGGAGGCCGAAGACGAGGAGGCGGCCGACGAGGATGCCGAGACCGTCGCGGCCGACGACTGACCGCCGCTCAGAGCGTGTAGGCCGCTATCTCGCCGCCACAGGCCGGGCACTCGGTCGTTTCGTCCCCGACGTTCTTTCCGCAGGAGCGACATTCCCGGTGTACTCGCTCGTCCGTCGCGGCGCTGAACGAGACGTCGAACAGACGTGGGAGCAGACGCATGTCATACGTACCGTCGTATCCGTAATAAATTTTGCTCGCGGATCGACGCAGAGATTTCTCTCGGGCGGCGGGCGGCGCCGGGGGCGGCAGTAGCTTCATGACGCGTCTGCCCGAAGCGCGGGCAGAGATGGCGCCGGCTGGCTCGCGGTCCGACGGCGGGACGACACCGGACGACCGGCCGGGCGGACGACCGAGCGGCGGGCGCGGACGGCCGACGGAGGGACGGCGATGACCGACCGCGAGCCGGTGTCCGGAACGGACGACGCCTGGCGGCGCATCGGCACGCCGGAGAACCTGACGACCATCACGGGCGTGCTGTGGCTCGACGGAGCCATCGGTTACGACGAGCTCTGCGACCGCCTCGAGGAGCGGCTCTGCCGGTTCGACCGGTTCCGCCGGCGCGTCGGCGGCCGCGGGCGGACGCTCCGGCGGCCGTACTGGGAGCCCGTCGAGCCGTTCGACGTCGAGACTCACGTCCAGCACGTCGCGCTGCCGGCGCCGGCCGACACCGCGGCGCTGCAGCGGTTCGTCGGCGGGCTGATGAGCCGCCCGCTGGACGAGCGCCGGCCGCTGTGGGAGGCGTACCTCGTCGACGGCGCCGGCGCGGACGACGAAAGCGCCGTCGCCTTCCGCATCAACCACAGCATCGGCGACGGCTTCGCGCTGCTGTACGTCATGCTGGGGCTGGTCGACGACCCCGAGGCGATGGAGCTGCCGATGGGGGTCGTCCCGGAGCCGCCGGGCGCCGACGAGTTCCGCGGGAGCCGGGCGGACGGCGGCGCGGCGGCGACGACCGACGCCGACCCGGAGACGGACGACAGCGGGCTGTCACTGACCGGCGACGGCCTGAACATCGGCCTCGCGGCGACGGCGCTGCGGACCGGCTGGGACCTGCTGACGCAGGCCGACGAGCCGGCGACGTCGCTGCGGGGCGAGCTCGGCGCCGCGAAGCGAGCCGGCTGGACCGGACCGGTCGACCTCGAGACGGTGGAGGTCATCGGCCGCGCCCACGACGCGACGGTCAACGACGTGCTGCTGGGGGCGCTGGCGGGGGCGTTCCGCCGGGTGCTCGCCGGCCGCGACGAGACCGTCCCCGACCGGCTCCGGGTGACGGTGCCGGTCAACCTCCGGGCGATGGCCGCGCGGGACGGTTCGCTCGGCAACCACTTCGGGTTAGCGTTCGTCCCGCTGCCGGTCGGCGAGCCGGCGCTCGCCGACCGAATCCGGGCCGTCCGCGACCACATGAGCGCCGAGCGGGCCGGCGTCGAGGCGTTCCTGATGTACCTGGCGCTGACGGCGGGCGGCCGGTCGCCGGACGTCGTTCTGGAGTGGCTGCTCCGGCGGTTCGAGAACCGCGCGACGGGCGTCGTGACGAACGTCCCGGGGCCGACCGCGCCCGTCGAGTTCGCCGGCCGGGAGATCACCGACATCATGTTCTGGGTGCCGCAGGCCGTCGACCAGGGGCTCGGGATCAGCATCTTCAGCTACGACGGCGACGTCCGGAGTGTCCCGACTGCGGCGCCTTGATGGTCGCCTTCGACGTCCCGCCGGCGTACCGCGAGCACGCCCCGGGGTCGTCGGCCGCGGCGGCGCTGTGCCCGTCCTGTCTCGCGCTGGCGAGCGCGGAATCGGCGCCCGCCGACCCGCGGTTCGACCGGGTCAGCGACGCCTTCCCGACCGGCGAGGCGGCGCCCCCGCTGGCGCTCGCGGTCGGACTGCTGGATTCGCTGGCGCTGCACCGCTCGGCACTGGAGGAACTGCTTCCGGCGGTCGAGCGGGCCGGCGTCGACCCGCTGCTCGTGCTGGACCGGCTGCACGCTCAGGGCGGCGTCGACCCGGCCTTCGACCTCGACCGGCGGCGCTTCCAGCTCGAACAGCTGCTGGATTGATCGGAACGAGAGCGACGGGTACTATGGGCGGCTCGGGGTCCGTCGAATACCGCAGGCGGATCAGACGCCCGTCGAGTACCGCAGGATGCCGGCGATACCGCCGAAGGCCGACAGCAGCTGTTCGCCCTTCTCGAAGTCCGTCGAGA
>PXSC01000180.1 GCA_003023535.1 Halobacteriales archaeon QS_9_70_65
TGCTGGTGATCAGCAGCGAGACGCTCGAGCGGTCCCGGATGGGTTCGAACGCCAGCCGGTCGACGAGCAAAACGACGCCGACGGTCCCGACGCCGGCGACGAGCAGTCCGAGCACGATGGCCGCGAAGGCCAGTGGACCCCCCGTGATGGCCAGTCCCAACTGCGTTCCATCGACCTTCAAAAGCGCCAGGGTACCGATGTCGTACGTCGCGGCGCCGACCACGCCCGCGACGATGAACGACGTCATCGTCCCCATGAACGCACCCACGGTGATGAAGTCGCCGTGAGCGAAGTTCGCGAATCCGAGGATGCTGTAGGTCATCGAGAGCCCGATGCCGGTCAGCCCGATGATGAGCCCTCTCAGGAGACCGTTGATGACCTTCCTCACGAAGCTGTCCAGCGGCTCGACCCCGCCCATGATTTTGGTCGCGCCCAGCCCCGGAACGTTCACGACGACGTCGACGCCGTTCAGCTTCAGGATCAGGTCGGCGGCCAGATAGAGGCCGACGAACGCGAGTAACCCGTTGAACGGGTTCTCTACGAGCCCCTCGGCCCGCGTTCTATATCCGTCTGCGACACCCATACGTGTGACTCACACGCTACCCGGGGCACGGGATATTGAATAAAGCTTCGTTATTTTGAACATCAGCGTATTAAGAAGCACCACTCATGCCCGGATACGGCCGTCCGGCGCCGCCGTTCCGTCGCAAGGGAAACGCCTATCTCTCCGCCGTGGGCACGGCTACTCATGATACGGACCCTCGACGACCTGGAGGCCGAGGGGGCGGCGCTCGGGGTGCGCGTCGACATCAACAGCCCCCTCGCGGAGGGGACGCTGGCCGACGACGCGCGGCTCCGGGCTCACGTCGACACCGTCGACGAGCTGTGCCGGCGGGACGGCCGGGTCGTCCTCCTCGCCCACCAGGGTCGTCCGGGCGGCGAGGAGTTCGCCGACCTCTCCTCGCACGCCGCCCGCCTCGACGAGCTGCTGGCGGCGCCGGTGTCGTACTACGACGCCACGTTCGGCGCGGCCGCCCGCGATCGCATCGACGACCTCGACCCCGGCGAGGTCGTCCTGCTGGAGAACACCCGCTTTTACTCCGAGGAATACATGTCCTTCGAGCCCGCGGCGGCCGCCGAGACGCACCTGGTGTCGAAGCTCGCGCCGGCGCTGGACGCCTACGTCAACGACGCCTTCGCCGCCGCCCACCGGAAGCAGCCGTCGATCGTCGGCTTCCCGACCGCGCTGCCGGCCTACGCCGGCCGTGTCATGGAGCGGGAGCTGGAGGTGCTCGGCTCCATCGAGGAGAGCCCCGAGCCGCGGGTGTACGTCCTCGGCGGCGCGAAGGTCGACGACGCCATCGGCGTCGCCCGGTCGGTGCTGGAGCGTGGGCTGGCCGACGCCGTCCTGACGGCCGGCGTCGCCGGCAACGCCTTTCTGCTGGCCGACGGCGTCTCCCTGGGGGCGGCCTCCGCCGGCGTCGTCAACGAGCGGAGCCACGGCGCGGTCAAGGCCGCCGGCGACCTGCTGGACGACTTCAGTCACCGCGTCTACGTCCCCCGTGACGTCGCCGTCGAGCGAACCGGCGAGCGCGTCGAACTCGGCCTCGACGATCTGCCCGCGGAGTCGCCCGCCATGGACATCGGCGCCCGGACGCTGGCCGCCTACGCCGACATCCTCGAAGACGCCGGCACCGCGGTCCTCAACGGCCCGCCCGGCGTCTTCGAGGACGACCGCTTCGCCTTCGGCACCCGGGAGCTGTACCGGGCGGCGACCCGCGCGGAGACGAGCATCGTCGGCGGCGGCGACACGGCCGCGGCGATGCGCCGGTTCGACGTCGAGGGGTTCGACCACGTCTCCACCGGCGGCGGCGCCGCCCTCCGGATGCTCTCCGGCGAGACACTCCCCGGCGTCGAGGCCCTCCGGGGGTGAGCCGTGAGCGCCGACACTGACGCCGATCCCGACACCGCCGTCGAGGCCCCGCCGGGCTACACCGTCGACCGGCTCGACACCGACGACGCCGGTGCCGCGGCGGCGCTGTGGGTCGAACTGGCGGCCGGTCAACGCGACCACGGCTCGCATCTTCTCGCGCCGGCGAACCGCCAGCGGGTCCGCGAGACGATGCTCCGTCACGCCGCCGCCGCCACCGCCTTCGTCGCCCGTGACGGCACCGACGTCGTCGGCTTCGTCACCTTCGGCACGGAGTCGGAAGGCTACGCCCAGGACGTCGACCGCGGGGTCGTCTACAACCTCTACGTCCGGCCGGCCGACCGCGGCGACGGCGTCGGCAGCGCCCTGCTGGCGGCCGCCGAGGCGGCGCTGGCCGACCGCGGCGTCGGCGCCGTCGCGCTGCGGGCGATGGCCGACAACGAGGCCGCCCGGCGCTTCTACCGCCGGCACGGTTACGAGCCCCACCGCGTCGAACTCGAGAAGTCGGCCGAAAGCGATACGCTCACAACGGACGACCGATAACGGACGAACGCGCCAGGGGAGCTTGGGCGGTACAAGCACCCGACTTGTAATCGGGAGTCCGTGGGTTCGAATCCCACCCCTGGCTCTTCTGTCCGAGCGGCAGCGAGGACGAAGAGCGGCGAGCGGATTCGAACCCTGGGAGACGAGCGGAGCGAGTCTCCCTCCGGTTCAAGTCCCAGTCCTGGCCTGGAATCCCGGAACCAACCCATCGAAACGCTCGATTCCCAGGGTTCACACCTGCTCGATGGCCCCGACGATAACTTCAGAACCACGGCCCCGTCAGGAGGTGTCCCGGCGCGACCGGCGCCGGTGCGGGACCGCCGGCGACCGGGCAGCGGCCCCCGGCCGAGACCCGAGATCGGCACACCGGGGGTGCCGACGACACGCACCATCGGACCGAAATTGGGTGAGAGTTTAGACCGAATTCGGCGAACGGTCAAGTGCAATCACGGGATACCGACGGGTATGACCCCCGAACAGTACCGACGGGACGCGGAATCGGTCGTCAGGGAGATCCAGCTCGAAGGCGGCGGCCTCATCGTCTACGACACGGACGAGGAGGGAGCCTGGATCCAGGCCGACCGGCCGGCGACGCTCGACTGACCGGCTCGTCGTGGGTATCGCGAGTCGTCACCGCCGTGCGCCGGGCGGACCGGTCGCGTAGCACGGATTCCCGCGGGCGTCAGGCCTCGATGTCGGCGAGCGTCTGAACGCCGCGGACCTCGAAGCGGGCGCCGCCGGAGCGGCTCTTGGCGGCGGAGATGTCCCAGCCGTGGGCCTCGGCGATGCTGCGGACGATGGCCAGCCCCCGATTTCGACCTCTTCGCCGCCGTGTTCGATGGCGTTCCGGAAGAGGTTCTCAAGGAGCTGTCGGACCCGATTGCCGTCGGCGGTGATCGCCGACAGCGTCTCGTACTCCACGGTGGCCTGCTTCTGGTCGATGGTGCCCCAGGCGAGCTGGACCGTCTCCTCGAGATCGACCTGCTCGAACTCGTCGACGTCCTTCCCCTGGCGGGCCAGCGCGAGGACGTCCTCGATGAGCTGTTCCATCCGCTCCAGGGCTTCCTCGGCGGAGTCGAGCTGCGACTGGCTGTCCTCCCGCTTCTGTGCCACGCCGATGCTGCCGATGGCGACGTTGAGCGGGTTCCGGAGGTCGTGGCTGACGACCGACGCGAAGGCCTCGAGCTGGTCGTTGCGGCGCTCGAGCTGTTCGCGGCGCTCCCGCTCGTCGGTGCGGTCGGCCAGCAGGAGCAGGTAGCCGAGCAGCTCGCCGTCCTCGTCGTCCTCGTTCTCGACGGCCGTCAGCACGCCGGAGCCGTGGAACGTCGAGCCGTCGCTGCGGCGGAACTGCCGTTCGAGTTCGACGGCGTCGGTCCGGAGCGCGCGCTGGAGGTGCGTCCGGACCTCCTCGGCGGCGTCGTCGTCGGCGTACAGCTCGTCGATGCGCGAGCCGACGACCGCCTCGGCCCGGTAGCCGGTCAGCTCCCTGGCGCCGGCGCTCCAGGTCCGGACGAACCCCTCGGGATCGAGCCGGACGACGACCATCCCGCCGGCGTCCTCGATGACCTGCCTGGCGCGGTCGGCCCGTCGCCGGGCCGTCTCGGCCGTCTCGTCCCGGCGGGCGGCGACGAACCCGCCGACGGCGCCGGCCGCCGCCGCCACCGACGCGATGGTCGCGATCGCCAGCATCGACTCCGGCAGCGTGACGCCGAGGGACTGCGCCAGCACGAAGTCGCCGACGCCGCCGACGGCGACGGCCGCGACGACGGTCCAGGCCGCCACCCTGGCGCTGCCGGTCGACAGCGACCGGACCCGGTAGCCCAGCGTCACCAGGAGCCCGCCCGCCACGAACAGCGGCGCGATGGCCAACAGCAGCAGCTCGTCGACCGTCTCGACGACCGCGTGCCGCGCCGCGACGCCGATGGCGCCGAGGCCGCAGGCCGCGAGCACCAGCCACGCGGGCACGAACTCGTCGAAGCGTCCCATCACCCCCCTCTCCTCTCGCCTCCGACATAACGTCTCGCATCGATCGACACCACCGACACCGGCGCCGGCGCAGGTGCGACCGTAACTGCGAGTGCGGCCACGAGGGCCTCGCCCGGTATTTCGCCGCCCGTGCTCTCGTTGCGGTATCCCGGAACGGCACCGACGGCGTCGGTCGCTTCCGTCGCAATGTTGGCGGCTCTCCTGCTGGCCGTCGGCGGCGACGCCACCCGCTGGACGGTGCCGGCGACGGGACCGTGGGTGATCGTCGCCGCCGTCGTCGCGACCCGGACCGGCGCCCAGCTCCCGCCGCGACTCGCGTCCGCGCTCCCGACCGTCAGCTGGCGGTCATCGCCGCCCTCGCGGCCGTCTCGTGGGTCGTCGCTGCCCGCCCGCGGGCCCCCGCACCGCGAGCGGTACCTCGCGGCCGCCGGGTCGGGCGCGGCGGTCGTATTCCTGTCGGCGCCGACCGACCACCTCGAGTCCCGGTCGGTCACCTCCTACTGGCCGTCGGAGCGCCGCTCGCCGGCGCCGTCGCGGGGCTCGTCCTCGCCGGTCCGATGCTCCCCGACCGGATCGTCGTCCCGCGCCCGACGGTCACGGTCGGACCCGTCGGCGGCTACCTGCTCGTGGGGGTGCTGGCGGTGACGGCGGTGCCGCCGTCTGTGGCGTCGCTGTACGTCGTGGCCGCGAGCGCGGAGGGGTGAGTGGTGAGCGATGCCGTCAATCCATCAGCCGGAAGCGGTTGTTCCCGCACCGACAGTTGGGGTCGCCCTTGGTCCGGATGCCGTGCTCGGGACTCACCGTCACCGGCCGGATGGCACCGCAGTCCTCGCACACGCCGACGCCGTGCCGTAGCTCCTCGCCGCTCGACATGCGCTCCCGTGTGGGTCCCTCGCACGTAGTCGCCCGCACCGACACGGCGTCCGATGTGGGCCGGAAATATATCCGACCGTGTTCATTCCAGCACGACCAGCGGGTCACCTTGATCGACGGACTGGCCCTCCTCGACGGCGACCTCGGTGACGGTGCCGCCGACCTCCGCGATGACGTCGTTTTCCATCTTCATCGCCTCCAGCACGCAGATGACGTCGCCGGACTCGACGGCGTCGCCCTCCGCGACGTCGACGCCGAGGATGGTGCCCTGCATCTCCGCGTTGACGACCTCGCCCTCGGTGGAAACGGACGGCGACCCGCCGCTCGCACCGCCACCGCCGCCCGTACTGCCGCCGGCGCTCCCGCCGCCGGCGCTCGCGCTGCCGGGCGCCGGCCGGTTGGTGGCCATCTCGGCGCGCTCCTCGAGGTTGACCTGGAAGCGCTTGCCGTTGACCTCGACGGTGAACTCCCGCTCGACGACCTCGTCCTCCGTGCCGTCGCCGGCCTCGCCGGCGCCCCACCGCTTTTGTGCCTCCTCGACGCGCTCGCGGTCCAGCTCCTCGTCGAGGTACTTCGTGGTGTGGGTGCCGCCGACGAACTCCTCGTCGTCCAGCATCAGGCGGTGGAACGGGACGATGGTCGGGATGCCCTCGATGTCGTACTCGGCGAGTGCCCGCTTCGAGCGGGCGATGCACTCCTCGCGGTCGGCGCCGTGGACGATGAGCTTCGCGATCATCGAGTCGTAGTCGGTCACGAGGTCGTCGCCCTGCCGGGGGGCGTCGTCGACCCGGACGCCGACGCCGCCCGGCGGGTCATACGCCTCGAGTTCGCCGCCCGTCGCCGGCGCGAAGTCGTCGGCGGCGTTCTCGGCGTTGATGCGGAACTCGATTGCGTGGCCCTCCAGTCCGACGTCGTCCTGCGAGAAGGTCAGCTCCTCGCCGGCGGCGACCCGGAGCTGCCACGTGACGATGTCGATGCCGGTCAGCTCCTCGGTGACGCAGTGCTCGACCTGGATGCGGGTGTTGACCTCGAGGAAGTAGAAGTCCGCGTCGGTCCCGATCAGCTCGCCGGCCTCGCGGTCGGGGTCGTCCTCGACGAGGAACTCGAAGGTGCCGGCGTTGTAGTAGTCGGCGGCGTCGGCGCCGCGGCGGGCGGCCTCGCCGATCTCCTCGCGCAGCTCGTCGGTCAGCGCCGGCGAGGGGCCCTCCTCGACGACCTTCTGCTGGCGGCGCTGTAGCGAGCAGTCCCGCTCGCCGAGGTGCCGGACGTTGCCGTGCTCGTCGGCGAGGATCTGCACCTCGATGTGCCGCGGGTCGTCGAGGAAGCGTTCGAGGTACACCGAGTCGTTGTCGAAGTAGGCCTCTCCCTCTCGTTCGGCGGTTTCGAGCTGCTCTTCGGCCTCCTCGGGGTCGCGGACGATCTTCATCCCGCGGCCGCCGCCGCCGCCCTCGGCCTTGATGGCGATCGGGTAGCCGTACTCGTCGCCGAACTCGTGGACCTCCTCGACGGAGTCGACGGGGTCGGTCGTCCCCGGGACGATCGGGACGTCGGCCTCCTGCATGATGGTGCGGGCCTTGGTCTTCTCGCCGGCCTGCTCCATCGACTCCGACGACGGACCGACCCACGTGACCCCCTCCGTCGCCTCGACCGCGCCGGCGAACTCGGCGTTCTCGGCCAGGAAGCCGTAGCCGGGGTGGATGGCGTCGGCGCCGGCCTTCTCGGCGGCCTCGATGACGGCCTCGTGGTCGAGATAGGAGTCGGCCGCACGCGCCGGGCCGATGTTGTACGCCTCGTCGGCGTACCGGACGTGACCGCTGTGCTTGTCGGCGTCGCTGTAGACGGCGACGGTGTCGACGCCGAGGTCGTCGCAGGCGCGCATCACGCGCACCGCGATCTCGCCCCGGTTGGCGACGAGCACCTTGTCGAACATGTTGTGCGGAGCCTATCGCGGAGCGTACGTTACTCTATCGATTCGGACAACAGCCAACACCGGGGGAATTTACAGGCTGTCGAGGCGAATACCACGGGGCTTGACCCCGTGGATGAAGCCGACACTCCGTGACACAAACCATTAAGCAGCAACACAACGATAATCAAGGTACAGCGATGTGGTACGACTACCGCTTCCGCGCCTACCCTGACCGAACAGGTGTGACTGCGGAGGCGGAACCCACATCGACATCCACCGCCAAGCCTACAACCACACCCGCTACGAATACAACGTCCTCGACACAGACAAGGACAACATCGGTTCGGTGTATCAACACCAGAAACGCCTCACCGAATGGAAGAACGAGTGGCCTGTATTCTCCGAAGTCCACTCGAAGGCGTTGCAGAAGACCGTCGAACGCTTCTACGACAACCTCTCGAACCTCTCCGAGAAGAAGCAGAACGGTCACAAGGTCGGGTGGCTCAAGTGGAAGTCACCGCGAGAGTATCAGAGCGTGACGTACTCGCAGTCTGGCTTCGAACTCAAAACACGAGTGGTCGGACTGCCACGCTCTGGCTCTCCAAAATCGGTGACATCCCCGTTCGCTACCACCGCCCGATTCCCGACAACGCCATCATCAAAGAAGTCACTCTGAAAAAGGAGACGACGGGTGAGTGGTACGTCACGTTCGGCCTCGAAGTCGAGGATACCGCGCTCCCCGAGAAACCCGACGTGGATGACTTAGATGCTGAGGATTGCGTCGGCATCGACCTCGGTATCCAGAACTACATCTACACATCAGACGGCGATAGCGTGGACTGGCTCGACCTCCCCGACGAATACGAACGACTGCGCCGTGAGCAACGCAGTCTCTCCCGCAAGGAACACGGGAGCAACAACTGGGAGAAACAACGTCAAGAGGTCGCCAAGGTCAAGCGGCGAATCAAGCGGAAGGTCGAAGATTTCCAGCACAAGCTCACGACGTGGCTCGTCACGACGTATGACGCCGTGTTCGTGGAAGACTTGAACGTCTCGGGAATGCTTCAACAGCGTGGGAACGCTCGGAATGAGCAGGATGCCGCTTGGCGCGGGTTTATCGAGATGCTGGAGTACAAGGGCGACCTGTACGGGACATACGTCGTGCAGGTGAACCCTGCGGGGACGACCAAGGAGTGCGCCGAGTGTGGTGTCGAGACGGACAAACCGTTGTGGGTACGGGAACACAGTTGTCCGAGTTGCGGGTTCGAGGCGGATAGGGACGCGAATGCGTCGTACAACGTTCTTTCTCGCGGTCTTCAGGAGTTAGGTCTGGGACAGGCCGAATCAACGCCCGTGGAGACTGCGGCCGCTGTGGAAACCGATGGAGGGCGGTCTTCGTCGGTTCCTGCAAGTCGCGTCGTTGAAACGGGAAGCCTCGGGGCTTGACCCCGAGGCGGTTCACGCCGGCAACCGCCGCCACGCGGACGATTGACGGCCGACTCCCGCGACGTCTCTGGAGCCGTAACACGGGATATATTGAAGTACCGAGGTTGCCATGGTCGGCATCCGTGGGTGACTCGACGGTGACGGACGCCGACGGCTCGGACGCGAAGACGGACGGTAAGGCGGAGCCGGCGGTCTGTCTCCTCGAGGACCCGACCGCGGCCGAGGCGATCGCCGCCGCCCGGCCGTCGGTGGAGTCGGTCGGCGACGAGACCGCGGCGGTCGAGCGGCTCTCCGAGGAGGCGGCCTGTCTCGTCGTGAACCCGACGCGGCTGGCCGCCTCGCCCGGGAGCTTCCTCGAGGAGGTCCGACGCGTCGCCCCCGACCGTCCGGTCGTCTGGGTGACCACCGACATGAGCCGTCTCGACGACGGCGCCTTCGGCCCGGCGACGACGGTCGTCGAGCGGCCCGAGAACCCCGACGACTGGTCGTTTCTCGTCCAGAAGGTCCGGGCGGCGCTCGAAGACTCCGGCGGGACCGCCCGCGGCCCGGAGACCTACCGGATGCTCGTCGAGTCGGCCCGCGACGGCCTCTACACGCTCGACGCCGACGCCCGGGTGACCTACCTCAACGATTCCTTCGCCGAGATGCTCGGCTACGACCGCGAGGAGCTGCTCGGCAGCCACGCCTCCCGGACGATGGCCGAGGGCGAACTCGAGCGGGGCCAGCGGCTCGTCGGCGAGCTCGTCGAGTCCGACAGCCGCGAGAGCGAGGTGATCGACATGGAAATGGAGACGAAGTCCGGCGACCGAGTGACTGTGTCGGTGAACTTCGTGGTCCTCACCGACGACGACGGCACCTACGACGGGCTGATGGGCGTCGTCCGGGACATCACCGAGCGGAAACAGCGGGAACGGGAGCTGGAGCGCTACGAGACGATCGTCGAGACGACGACCGAACCGATCTACCTGCTGGACGCCGACGAGCGGTTCGCCCGGGTCAACGACGCGATGGTCGACGAGCTGGGGTACGACCGCGAGACGCTGCTCGGCAGCCACGTCTCGACGGTGACGACCGAAGCCGGCGTCCGGCGACAGGAGGCGCTGGTCGCCGAGCTCGCGGCCGGCGACCGCGAGCAGGCCAGCACCGAAATCGAGATGACGACCGCCGACGGCACCCGCC
Organism: Halobacteriales archaeon QS_9_70_65; assembly: GCA_003023535.1. The sequence continues at coordinate 9,867 of PXSC01000180.1, forward strand.
GGCGGTACGACATCAGCCTCGGCGCCATCCACGAAAACGGCCGCTTCGAGGGAACCGTCGTCACCGCCCACGACGTCACCGACCTCCGGGAGCACCAGCGTCAGCTGTCGGTGCTGGATCGGGTGCTCCGGCACAACGTCCGCAACAAGATGTCGATCGTCCTCGGCCACGCGAGCGACGTCGTCGCGAGGGCGAGCCCGGAGGTGGCCCGGCGGGCGGAGGCCATCGAGAAGTCGGCGACGGAGCTGCTGGAGCTGAGCGACAGCGCCCGCGCCTTCGAGAGCGTCTTCGCCGACGACGCCCGCCGGACGACGACCGTCGACGCCGCCGAGACCGCCCGGGACGTCGTCCGGGAACTCCGGCTCGAACACCCGGCGGCGGAGATACGAACCACGCTGCCGGCGTCGGCGCCGGCCTGCGCCCACGAGACGTTCGAACTCGCGCTGAACGAACTCGTCGAAAACGCTGTCGTCCACAGCGACCGCCCGGCCCCGACGGTCGAGGTGTCGGTGACCGACCGCTCCGACGCCGTCGAGATACGCGTCGCCGACGACGGCCCGGGGCTCGACGAGACCGACCGACGGGCGCTGCTCCGGGGCGCCGAGTCGCCGCTGGAACACACCCAGGGACTCGGCCTCTGGCTGGTGCGGTGGTCCGTCGAAACCGCCGACGGCAGCATCGGCATCGACGACAACGACCCCTGCGGGACCGTCGTCACCGTCCGGCTCCCGACGGCCGACGGCGGGTGATCGTCCCGGCGTTCGACACTTCCCCGGGTCAGGGTGACCGTCCGGCCTCTCGGACGGCCTCTCGCGCGCAACGGGCGAGTCGGCGGTGATTCATGTGCCACTCCGGAACGTCCTCGGGGTGCCAGTACCGCAATTCGGTCCCCTCGTGGGAGGTCTCGAGGTCACCGCCGCGCTCGGCGCAGAGACACAGGTGGGCGACGAGACAGTGCGGGCCGTGCTCGCCGGGGTTGCGGGTGAACACTCCGACGAGTTGCCGGACGTCGATCGACAGGCCGGTCTCCTCGACGGCTTCCCGGACGGCGGTTTCGGCCGGCGACTCGTTTGGCGCCACGTATCCGCCGGGCAGCCCCCACGTTCCGTCGTCGGCCCGCAACTGCAGGAGAATCCGCTCCTCGTCGTCGAAGAGTGCGGCGTCGGCGCCCAGCTTCGGCGTGACGTGGCCGAGTTCCTCGGCGAACCGTTCCCGGACCGCCGCCGGCGGCCGATCGACCGTGTGGCCGTACCACTCGCCGACGAGTTCGAGGATGCGCTCGTAGCGCTCCTTGTTGTACGGGTCATCGGCGTACCTCCGGCCGTTCTCCGCCAGAATCCGCAACTCGTCCAGAAGCTCGAACAGTTTCATGCCCGCCGTCGGACGCCTGGGCTGGTAGGTTTTCCCCCGCCCCGGTGGGTAGTGTTCAGATACGCACCGACCGACGAGCCAGTTTCTGCCGGCCGGTCAACTGACTCCTGGCGGACTGAAAGGGCGAGGCGCTCTCGACGACCCCGGACGTTCGCGGCGCCGTGCGCCGCGAGCTTGGGAGAACGACGCTCTCCCGGTGACGCAAGCAGCGAGGGAGCCGCAGGCTCCCTCGGCCCGCTCGCGCGGCGTCGCTGCGCGAGGACACCGCAGGGAGCAACGCGACCGAAGAGCGTGGTTCGAAAGACGCCGGGCGTCTTTCGTCATTGCGGGAAATCGAAGATTTCCCGCTTGCAGTCAGAACGCGCCGCGTTCTGACGACATTGCCGGACGACGTCCGGCAAGCGGCCAGAATCCGTAGGATTCTGGCAACATCACGAGAGAGCTCCGCTCTCTCGAACGACAGCGAGTCCCGGAAGTCGAGAGCGCCGAGGGCTTTCTGGATTCCGTAATCCCTTACTTGAACCCCGCCGTAACGGCCGGAAGCGCTACAGCCGGTCGGTCCGGCCGGCGGCGGTCCAGGCGTCCCGCGGCGCCGCCGTCGGCACCCGGACGCGGCGCCGCTGGAGGGCGTCGACGCGGCCCCGGAACCGCCAGCGGCGGCCCTCCCAGCCGCGGTCGGCCGCGGCCGCCTCGTCGCCGTCGTCGTCCGCCGAGACGTGGGCCCGGACGGCGGCGGCGATGGCCGCCGCTTCCGCGTCGTCGGCGTCGTCCGGAACGTCGATTCGCATCGTCACAGCGGGATGTTGCCGTGCTTGCGGTCCGGCCCGTCGGCCCGCTTGGACTCGAGCATCCGGAGGTCCCGGATCAAGCGTGGACGGGTCTCCTGCGGCTCGAGGACGTCGTCGACGAAGCCCCGTTCGGCCGCCGTGTAGGGGTTGGCGAAGGTGTCCCGGTAGCCCTCGATCAGTTCCTCGCGGCGGCTCTCGACGTCGTCGGCCGCCTCGAGTTCGTCGCTGTACAGGACGTTGACGGCGCCCTTCGGCCCCATGACCGCGATCTCGGCGCCCGGCCAGGCGTAGTTGACGTCGGCTTCCAGGTGTTTCGAGGCCATCACGTCGTAGGCGCCGCCGTAGGCCTTCCGCGTGATGACCGTCAGCAGCGGCACCGTCGCCTCGCTGTAGGCGTAGAGGAGCTTCGCGCCGTGTTTGATGATACCGTCGTGCTCCTGGTCGGTGCCGGGCATGAAGCCGGGGACGTCGACGAAGGTGAGGATGGGGACGTTGAACGCGTCACAGAAGCGGACGAACCGGGCGCCCTTCAGCGACGACTCGATGTCGAGCGTGCCGGCGTTGACGCGGGGCTGGTTGGCGACGACGCCGACCGAGCGGCCGTCGAGCCGGCCGAAGCCCGTCACGAGGTTGCGCGCGAACCCCTCGCCGACCTCGAAGAACGAATCGGTATCGAGGACCCGATCGACGACGTCGACCATGTCGTACGGTTTCCGCGGCTCGGAGGGGACGACGTCGGCCAACTCCTCGTCGCGGCGGTCGGGGTCGTCCCACGGCTCGACCCGCGGGGGGTCCTCGACGTTGTTCGCGGGGAGATACGACAGCAGCCGCCGGATGTCGTCCAGCGCCCGCTCCTCGTCGGCCGCCGAGAAGTGCGCGACGCCGGATTTGGTGGTGTGGGTGCGAGCGCCACCCAACTCCTCGAACCCCACCTCCTCGCCGGTGACCGTCTCGATCACGTCCGGCCCCGTGATGAACATATGAGAGGTGTCCTCGACCATGAAGACGAAGTCGGTGATGGCCGGCGAGTAGACGGCGCCGCCGGCACACGGGCCCATGACCGCCGAAATCTGCGGGACGACGCCGCTGGCCTTCTGGTTGCGGTGGAAGATGTCGGCGTAGCCGGCAAGGGAGTCGATGCCCTCCTGGATGCGGGCGCCGGCGGAGTCGTTCAGCCCGACGATCGGTGCGCCGGTCTCGATGGCGCGGTCCATCACCTTGCAGACCTTCTCGGCGAAGGCCTCGCCGAGCGACCCGCCGAAGACGGTGAAGTCGTGGGCGAAGACGAACACCTGCCGGCCGTCGACCTCGCCGTAGCCGGTGACGACGCCGTCGCCGTACGGCTGCCGCTCGTCCATCTCGAAGTTCGTACACCGGTGGGTCTTCAGCCGGTCGAACTCCCGGAAGCTGCCGTCGTCGAGGAAGTACTCGACCCGCTCGCGGGCGGTCATCTTGCCCTTCTCGTGTTGCTTCGCGATGCGCTCCTCGCCGCCGCCCAGCTCGGCCTCGCGTTTGCGCTCGCGCAGCTTCTCGAGTTCCTCGTCGGTCGTCATATCGTCTCTCGCCCCGCTGGACTCATTACCGGGCCAAACGGCGGCGGCTGAAAAAGGGCTTCCGACTCCCTACAGCGGCGGCGGGCTCAGCTTGCCTAAGCTCAGGTACACGGTCAGTCCCACCGCCGCCAGCACGACCGTCCGGAGGGACCACAGCCAGACCGTCGACAGCGCCTCGGCGCCGCCGGTTCCCTGCCGGACCTCGTCGAGGGCGTCCCCGCCCATTACCCAGCCGACGAAGAGGACGACACCCAGCGCCGCGAGCGGCAGCAGCAGGTTCACCGCGACGGCGTCGAACCATTCCAGCCAGGAGGTCTCCACCGCCGACGGGATGCCGGCCACGAACAGGACCGCCCCCAGGGTGACGGCGGTCTGTGTCCGGCCGAACCGGTAGTTGTCGACGACGTAGGAGACGACGACCTCCAGCAGGCTGATGGCCGACGACAGCGCCGCGATGAGCACGACCCCGAAGAAGACGACGCCCAGCAGCCGCCCGAACGGGAGCTGACCCAGTGCGGTTGCGACCGAGACGAACACCGCTCCGGGGCCGGCGCTGCCGACGTCGACCCCCTGTGCGAAGAGAAACGGGAAGACGACGAAGCCGGCCAGTACGCCGATAAACGTATTGAACGCGGCGATGCTGACGCCGTCGATGCCGAGATTCTCGTCGTCGCCGATGTACGACGCGTAGGTGATCATGACGGAGAAGCCGAGTGACAGCGAGAACAGCGCCTGCCCGACCGCGGCCGGCACGACCGACCGGTAGTTCGCGACGATGTTCGAAACGTCCGGCGAGAGGAAGAAGGCGTACCCCTCGCCGCCGCCCGGCAGCGTCACCGCGTAGACGGCCAGCCCCAACATCAGGACGACGATGCTCGGAACCATCAGCTTCGTCGCCTGGCCCCGAAGTAGTCGCTGGGGCTCCCGAAGTACGCCCCCGTCGCGCTGCCGTAGACGTACCGGATGACCCAGCCGCCGATGACGCTGTAGTACGATATCGTCCAGACCCCGGCGAAGACGCCGACCGCGCCGATAACCTTCCAGTTCTGCCGGTTCAGTCGGTCGAACGCCGTGATGGCGTTGACCTCCGCCCGACGGCCGATCACGAACTCCGCCAGCAGGGCCGGCAGCCCGATGACGACGACCGCGGCCAGGTACACCACGACGAACGCGGCCCCGCCGTTTTCCGCGGTCTGGAAGGGGAACCGCCAGATGTTTCCGAGGCCGACCGCGCTCCCGACCGAGGCGAGAATGAAGCCGAGCCGCGTCGCCCACGTCTCTCGTTCGGACATGTTTAGACCGACTAACGCAACCGAGATAAAAAGCTGGTGGAACCGTACCGGTCTGCGATCACGCAACTACGGTAGCGTGACCCGGTCCGCGACACCGGCTCAGGACTCGCCGTACACCGGCACCGCGGCGCCGCTGGTCACCGTCGCCTCCGGCGAGCAGAGGAACAGCACCACGTCGGCGATGTCGGCGGGATCGGCCCACTCTTCGAAGTCGGCGTCCGGCATCATCTCGCGGTTCGTCGGCGTGTCGATGACGCTCGGCATGATCGCGTTAGCCCGGACCGTCCCGAGGTTCTCCGCGGCGATGGTCTCCGTCAGCAGCCGGACACCGGCCTTCGAGGCGCGGTAGGGGCCGTCGCCCTCGCCGCCTTCCAGCGACGAGCGGGCCGACACCGAGACGATCGCCCCTTCCGTCTCCCGCAGGTGCGGAACCGCGTGCTTGGAGGCGAGGAACATCGATTTGAGGTTGACGTCGAACAGGGTGTCGAACTCGTCGACGTCCGTTTCGTGGATCGGATCGCCGCCGCGCCAGGTGCCGGCGACGTTGCAGAGTGCGTCCAGTCGGCCGTGTTCGCCGACGACGGCCTCGATCGTCTCCGCGACGTTTTCCTCGTCGGTGGCGTCGGTCTCGTGGAAGTCGACCGCCGCGGGGTCGACCAGCGCGTCCTCGTCGTCGGGGGCGACGATGTCGGCGCCGCAGACCGTCGCGCCCGCCCCGTCGAACGCCTCCGCGACCGCGCCGCCGAGCGCGCCGCTCGCGCCCGTCACCAGCACGACTGACCCCTCGAAGTCGTACGTGACTAGGCTCGACCGTCGCACATTTGTCGCTCGCCCGCCTCGTCCGGTCGTGCGACTCGTCGCCCACCGCGGCTTCGCGGCGGTCGCCCCGGAGAACACCCGCGCCGCAGTCAGGGAGGCGGCCGCCGTCGCCGACGCCGTCGAGGTGGACGTCCGGCGGTGTGCGACCGGCGAACCCGTCGTCATTCACGACGAAATGGTCGACCGCGTCACCGACGGCTCCGGGGCGGTCGCCGACCACACGCTCGCGGAACTGCGGGCGCTCGACGTCCTCGGCACCGGCGAGGGAGTTCCAACGCTGTCGGCGGTGCTGGCGGAGATTCCCGATTCGATCGGCATCGTCGTCGAGCTGAAGGCGGCCGGCACCGAGACGGCCGTCGACCGCCTCTCCCGTTCCGGAGCGGTCGTCTCGTCGTTTGTGCCGGCGCTACTGTCGGCCTGCCGGGGCCGCGACCCGTCGGTCCCGCGGGCGCTGCTCACCGACGACGGCGGCCCGGCAGCCGTCGAGACCGCCGGCGGCCTGGGGTGTGCCCGCCTGCAGCCGTCGCTGGACTGCTGCGACGAGCGGCTGGTCGAGTACGCCCACGCGGCCGGCCTGACGGTCGACGTCTGGACGATCGAGCGGCGGGCGGCCGCGGAGTCGGCGGCACGGTGGGGCGTCGACGGCGTCATCGCCGACCGGCCGGACGTCCGCCCCGCGTAGTCACGGCCGTCGGGCCGGCGGCGTCCACCCCCCGCGACCACCGGTTCGGCCGGTCTCGGCCGGATATGGCACGTTGTGAACTACCCCACCCTACTCGCTCACGGCTGACGCCGTTCGCTTCTTGAGTGGAGGGCTTCCTGTTTCAACGACGTTGTCAGACTGCGTCTGACAGCCCGTGAGATGTAATCTCACGAACGCACTTTGCATCCACGACGGTGGACGACCCACCAGTCGCGGACGGAGGGAGTGCAGTCTCCGCAGGCGTAACTTCGGCGTGTCCCACGCCTAACTCTGAAAGACCGCGTTGTACCACGTTGTAGGCGGCGTTCTCGTCACGGTCGGTTTCAACCCCACAGGTCGGGCAGGAATGCTCGCGCACCCACAATTCTTTCTCAACTTCAACTCCACACTCGGCGCACTCCTGCGTCGTGCCTTCAGGTTCGACTTTCACGAAGTGCGTGCCCTCGCGGTCGCACTTGTATTCGAGGAAGTCGATGAACGTTCGCCATGACGCCGACGCTCGGTTGCGACTGTTGGACGGCAGTTGCATCATCCCGTGAACGTCGAGGTCTTCCACGGCTACAAGATCGTATTCCCGAGCGTAGTAGTTTGAGAGTTTGTGCAGGAAGTCGCGGCGTTTCCGTACAATACGAGCGTGTATGCAGACCACGCGGCGGCGTTGTTCGTGCCAGTTCTGCGAGCCTTCCTGTTTGCGACTCAACGCTCGTTGCTCGCGTTCGAGTCGCTCGTACTCGTCTTCGAGGTCAAGACTGCCGACCATCGTGCTGTCGGTGTCGTGAGCGTACTTGATGATACCCACGTCGATACCGACCATCTCCTCGCGGTCAACCTCATCCGGAGCGGGTTTTTCGGGTGTGTCGTCTTCTGTTTCGATGCCGAAGGTGGCGTACCACTCGCCCGTTTTCTCTTGTTTGACCGTAACTTGTTTTACGCGAGCGTTATCGGGGATGTCGCGGTGAAGGTGTATCGGCATCTCACCAATCTTGGAAAGAGAAAGGGTGGTCCGGTCACTCGTGCTCTTGAGTTCGAAGCCAGACTGGTTGTAAGTGAGACTCTGATACTCTCGGGGCGACTTCCACTTGAGCATCCCGACTTTGCGCCCGTTGTCTTTCTTTTCTTTGAGGCGGTCGAGGTTGTCGCTGACGCGGCGGGCAACTATCTGCAACACTTTCGAGTACACATCGTTGAGATTGTCCCACCAATCTTTCAGGTCGGGAAGCATATTCTGCATCGCGGTGTACGACAGGTACTCGTCGGTGTTGCGTAACTCGTACAAGTAGTGGTTGTAGAGTTGCCTACAGGCATCTATGTGCCGCTCTAGTTCAGATTGAACGGCTTCGTCGGGTTCGATGCGATACCTGTAGTTGTAGTTCATCGTGTTACTCGTCTTGGTCGTCGGTTTCGTCGGGGTTGCTGACGCGGATGACTTTCACGTCTGCGCCGCGCCAGTCTTGGGAACGGTAACGTGGGCACTCCCGCCGAACTCCTTCGCTTTACGGTCAATGATTTCTTCGCCTTCCAGTTCGAGCGTGCCCGTATACGACTATATATTTATGTGTTTCGGTGGAGAGTGACGATAGCTTACGGCTGTATCCCCGCTCTACTGCGCTACTCACTCGCTTCGCTCATTGTGTTGTCGTCCGAAAATCTAAGATTTTCGGGATCACGAGAGAGCGAAGCTCTCTCGAACGACTCCTTGAGGACGGGGACTCAGCCTGTAAGAGTTAAACCGGCGCCGACCGCTATCCAACGTGGATGAAACTACACGAACACCAGGCGAAGGACGTCTTCGCCGACGCCGGAATCCCTGTTCCGGAGTCGCGGCTTGCGGCGACCGTCGGGGAGGCGGTCGAGGCCGCCGAGGCGGTCGGCTATCCCGCCGCCGTCAAGGCCCAGGTGCGGGTCGGCGGCCGCGGCAAGGCCGGCGGCATCGAATTGGTCGAGGCCGTCGTCGACTTCGTCGACGAACTGTACGTCGGCGTGACGATGGACCGCGGCGCGGGCGAGCCGGTCGCGATGGTGTCGACCCGCGGCGGCGTCGACATCGAGGCGGTGGACGCCGAGGAGCCCGACGCCATCGCTCGGGAGGGCGTCGACCCGGTCTTCGGGATGCAGCCGTACGAGGCCCGCAAGGCCGTCTACGAGGCCGGCGTCGACCGCGCGGTCGCCGGTGACGTCGCCTCGGTCGTCCGGACGCTGTACGGGCTGTGGGACGACGACGACGCCACCGAAATCGAGATCAACCCGCTGATGGTGACGGCCGACGACGAGGTCGTCGCCGCCGACGCCGTGATGAACGTCGACGACGACGCGCTGTTCCGCCAGCCGGAACTCGTCGAGTCGGCGGAGGCGACCGACGGCGACGACCTCGAGGCGAAGGCCGACGAGTACGGCTTCGACTACGTCCGGCTCGACGGCGACGTCGGTATCGTCGGCAACGGCGCCGGCCTCGTGATGACGACGCTGGACCTCGTCGACCACTACGGCGGCGCCCCCGCCAACTTCCTCGACATCGGCGGCGGCGCCAAGGCGGAGCGCGTCACCAACGCCCTCGAGGTGGTCTTCGCCGACGACAGCGTCGAGGCGGTCGTGTTCAACATCTTCGGCGGTATCACCCGCGGCGACGAGGTGGCCAAAGGAATAAACGAGGCGCTGGCGCAGTTCGACGAGATTCCGACGCCGGTCGTCGTCCGGCTAGCCGGCACCAACGCCGAGGAGGGCATGGAGATTCTGAACACCGACCTCGTAACGGTCGAGGCGACGCTGGAGTCGGCCGTCCAGCGCGCCGTCGATTACGCGGAGGGAGAGACGTGAGCATCCTCGTCGACGCCGACAGCCGCGTCGTGGTACAGGGCATCACCGGCGGCGAGGGGACGTTCCACACCCGCCAGATGACGGCGTACGGGACGAACGTCGTCGCCGGCGCCGTCCCCGGGAAGGGCGGCCGGGAGGTCGACGGCATCCCCGTCTACGACACCGTCGCCGGCGCCGCCCGCGCCGAGGGCGCCGACACGTCGGTCGTCTTCGTCCCGCCGGCGTTCGCCGCCGACGCGCTGCTCGAGGCGCTGGACGCGCCGCTGGAGTTGGTCGTCGCCATCACCGAGGGCATCCCACAGCAGGACATGGCGACGGTGTACCGCAAGGCCGGCGAGACCGACACTCACCTCGTCGGCCCGAACTGCCCGGGCGTCATCACGCCCGGCGAGGCCAAGCTCGGCATCCTGCCGGGCGACATCTTCGCCGACGGCGACGTCGGGCTCGTCTCGCGGTCCGGGACGCTCACCTACCAGGTCGTCGACAGCCTCACTTCGCGCGGGCTCGGCCAGACCACCGCCGTCGGCATCGGCGGCGACCCCATCATCGGAACGGACTTCGTGGACGCCCTGGAGCTGTTCGAGGCCGACCCCGACACCCGCGCCGTCGTGATGTGCGGCGAGATCGGCGGCGAGGACGAGGAGGAAGCCGCCCGCTACATCGGCGAACGGATGGGCACCCCCGTCGCCGGCTTCATCGCCGGCCGCACCGCGCCGCCGGGCAAGCGGATGGGCCACGCCGGCGCCATCGTCTCCGATTCCGGCACCGGCACCGCCGAGTCGAAGATCGCCGCCCTCGAAGAGGCCGGCGCCCCGGTCGGCGACACCCCCGAGGAGGTCGTCGACCACGTGGAGGAACTCCTCTAAGAACCCCTACTTTTTACACGGCCGCTCGCCGGCGGCGAGCGGCCGGCAAAGAGGGAAAATATGCGCGCTGCGTGGCGGCTTCGCCGTGGCCCACCAGCGCGTAGCCGACGACGACGGCGAGCGCACCCGCCTTTCGAACGACCACGTCCATTCGATTGCGGGCTCCACCCGCAACCCGCTCCTTCCGGCGGCCTTCGGCCGCCTCCAGTCCGCGCGCGCTACGGCGGCTCGCTCGCTGCCACTCGCTCGTCGCCGGGAATCGCGCCTCGCTGCGCCCGGCACGGATGCTCGGCCGGTCGGTCGTTTCCTTCCCGTAGTCCACGGCCTATTCTGGTTCGCTGTCGACGGGGTTTTGGCCCACAGCCGTCGAGGCTCGCGGCATGCCGACCGGCCGGTTCGGCGCCGCGGACCGTGACGCCGTCGTCACCGGCGCCTCCCGGCGAACCGATGGACCCTCGCCGAACGGCTGGCCGCCCGGGGCCGGCGTCGCCACCCGCCCGCGCGCACCGATGCCAATTCGCGGAACGCGACGAGGGTGTTCTCGGGAGCGACGTGACGGTGCCGTCGGCGACGACCGGGTCGGACAGCGGGTTCTCGAGGCTCCGTACCCATCGCCGTTCGCCGGTCGCGGCGTCGACGGCGTAGAACCGCGACGACAGGGAGCCGAGAAAGGCGAGGCCGTCGGCGACGGTCGGGCTGCCGGTGTTGCCGGTCGGCTCGAACCGCCACAGTTCCTCGCCGCCGGCCGCGTCGAACGCGTGGGCCGCCGCCGGGGTGCCGGCGTAGACGACGCCGTCGACGACCGCGGGCGGCCCCCTGACGGCGCCGGGGTCGATCCGCCACTCCCGGTCGCCGTCGACCGAGACGGCCTCCACGCCGCCCGTCTCGGTCGCTCCCAGCCCGGCCCCGGCGCTGGCCTGCCACCCGACGTACACCGTCCCGTCGGCGACGGCGGGCCCGGTCACGGTGCTGCCCCGGTCTCGACCCGCCACTCGCGGTCGTCGGTCGCCGCGTCGACCGTGTACAGCCCCCCGTCGTCGCCGCGAGCACGCGTCTCCGCGGGATGTCATGACTCTCCGTCCGCCGGACGTCGGAATATGTGATGGTCGTTACCACGCGACGATTCGCGCGCTGGAGCGTCCGCCGCCCCGCCGACGTCCGGCACGGCCAGCTACGGGAGCGGATCGAGGATGCTCCCGTTGTCGGTCTCCGTCTGGGTGGCCGTGGGCTCGGGCGTGTCCGTCGGCGTCGGTGCCGGCGTCGGTGTGGGGGTCGGTGTCGGCGTCGGTGTGGGGGTCGGCGTCGGCGTGGCCGTCGGTTCCGGCGTGGGTTCGGGTGTGGGCTCGGGCGTGGGCTCGGGGGTCGGCTCCGGCGTGGGCGCCGGCGTGTCGGTCGCCACGCCGCCGGCCGCCTGCGCGCCGTCGCCGGGATCGGAGAAGCCGTTCGCCGGGCCCAGCGGCGCCACACCGCCGGCCACCGTCAGCGCGACCGCCACGAGCGTGGCCGCGAAGACGGCGACGACGGCCGCCTTCGGCGGCGCCAGGTCGGTGAGTCCCTCCCCCGGCGGCGTCGGGTAAGGCGGCTCGCCGCCCACCGCGGCACCGGCCGTCGGCACCTCCGCCGTCCCGGCCGACGCGGCTTCCAACGGCTCCGACCGGAGCGCCTCGGGATCGACGTACTCAGTGTCGTCCTCGCCGAGCCAGTCGGCGAACGCGAACCCGCCGTACTCCGCGCTCGCCTTCGGCCCGGTCGCGCCCGCCTCCAGCTCGGCGAGACTCGGCGTGACGACCCGCGCCGTCTCCGGCGGCTGCTGCGGCCCGTCGACCCGGTCGTCGCCGCTCATCCACCGCCGGAAGTCGAACCCCTCGTGTGCCGACTCCAGCTCCGGCGGTGCCTCGGCCGTCGGCTCCTCTCTGGGTTCGGTCCGGTCGAGCCACGTCTCGAAGTCGAAGCCGACGAAATCGGGTCCGCCGACGACCCCCTCGGCCTCCGTCTCGACCGACCTCTCTTCCGTCTCCGGGAACCCGCGGCTCGCCTCGCCGGCCCCGTCCGCCCGCTCTCGCCGGTCGTCGCGGTCGTCGGACGTCCCGGCCGAGCCGCCGGCTTCCGGTCGCCCGTCGTCGTCGCCGCCCGGCCGCGGGTCGTCGTCCGTCATCTATCCGTCCCGCCTCCTGCGCGAGTAACCCGTCATCATACGTAAAAAGTCCTCTGGTGAGTATAGCCGGGCGCTTATATCGCGCCGCCTTCCGGCGGCTGGACGACCGTTCGCCGCACAGCTCGATACCGGGGCCGGACTCGAGCCAGGCGAACCGGAACTGCGGCGAGACGTCGTCAGCCTGTGCCAGCCGGCTCCCCTCGTGTGACCCGCCGACGGCGTCGCCGGTCGACCGGCGTCACCGCGACCCGGCGGCCGCCAGCAGCCGGTCGGCGGCGAACTCGGCGACTTTGCCGTCGACCTCGCCCGGCGGCCGGCTCCGCCGCTCGCACCGGGGTCGAACGATTCCAGTCTGGCGCACGTCGGGACGGCCTCGGGGGCCGCCCCTGTCCGGACCATCGGCGTCTCGCCGACCGTTTCCAGGTCGGAATCGAGCGGTTCGCGGCGGCTCGCCGTCTCGATCGCCTCGGTCGTCGGTGTATCGTCGTACAGGGTAGTCGTGGCAGGAACCCACCGCCCGCTCACCCCGACTCGTAGTCGGCCCAGACGTATCGCGTGGCGTGGCTCCGGTACGGCCGCCAGGCGTCGGCGACCTCGCGCATCTCCGCGCGGCTCATCTCGCCGTCGCCGTACAGCGTCTCGATGCCCCGCCGGACCGCCAGGTCCCCCAGCGGGAGCACGTCCGGTCGCCCGAGAACGAAGATCAGGTACATCTCGGCGGTCCAGCGCCCGACGCCCCGGACCTCGGTGAGCCGGTCGACGACCTCGTCGTCCGAACGATCGGCCAGCCCCGCCGGCGTCAGGTCGCCGTCCCGGAAGGCCCGCGCCGCGTTCCGTAGGTACTCGACCTTCGACGCCGAGAGGCCGGCCTCCCGCAGTGCCGTCTCGTCGGCCGCCAGCACGCCCGCCGGCGTCGGCTCCGTCAGCGTCTCGAAGACCCGCTCGCGGACGGCCGCCGCACTCGCCGTCGAGAGCTGCTGGCCGACGATCGAGACACAGAGTCGCTCGAACGGCGCTCGGTCGTCCGTCCCGTAGGGGTCGTACCGCTCCAGGAGGTCGGCCATCACCGGGTCCGACCGGAGCACCGCCGCCGCCTCGGCCCGTTCGTCCGCCGTCATGGTTCGACGGACCCGCGCCGGCGGGGTAAGCCCCTCGGTCCCGATCACGGCCCCGGTCCCGCTTCCGGCCCCTCAGTCGGCGTCCATCGGCGTCGAACAGCGGAGACAGTAGGTGCCGTCGGCGACCCAGTTGACGTCCGACGACCCACAGGCCGGACAGCGGTGGTCCCACTCGAGGACGATCTCGCCGTTGGCGCTCCCGCGGGCGACGTGGCGGGCGAGGTCGGCGGCGGCCTGGTACAGCGGCGTCGTCGTCGGCTCCGTCGGCTCTTCCAGCGCCGCGCCGACCTCGCGGTAGGCGTCGGCGGCCGTCTCGTAGGCGTCGGCGACGCCGTCGAGGCCACCGGCGGCCTTGCAGTCGGCGACGAACTCCGCGAAACAGGCCGCCTGTGCGTCGTCGTCGGTCGTCGCCCGGAGATCGCGGGCGACGGCGACGCCCTCGACGGCCTTGCGGGCGGCCCGGGCGTTCCGGCCGGCGACGCGGTAGGCGGTCGCCGCCGTCGCCGTCCAGGCGAGACCGCTGCCGACCCAGCCGCGGTCGTCGGCCGCGAACGGCGACATACCGTCCCGCGGCTCCGCGAGACAGCGCCAGGCGGCGCGGCTGTACGCCTCGCCGGCCGCCCCGTAGTCGCGGTCGGCCAGCGCCGCCACCGCCGTCTCCCTGTGTTCGTCGCCGTTCACCGGCACGGTTCGCCCTCCTCGTCGGTCGACCGGTCGTTCATCGTCGCCGGTTCGGCGCCGGCCCGCAAAAGCCCCCGTATCCCGGCCGACCGCGGGGGTTTCCGGACGACCTGCCGGGAGCGCCGGACACAACACCCTGCCGGCCGAGAATCCGACATGGACCTCGACCGGTTCGCCGACGACGCACCGGCCGACGACGCGCCGGGCGACGGACGGGTCTGCGTCGTCGCGACCCAACCCGAGACCTTCCAGCGGTGCCGGGACGGCTACTACCCCGCCCCCCGGTCGTACGACCGCACCCGGGCCGCCTTCGACTACATGGCCTTCTACCGAACGGCGCCGGTGTCGGCGGTCACCCACTACGCCCGGGTGACCGACCGAGTCGAACAGCGGCGCGGCCGGCCGGGACCGCTCGACGAGGCCGACTGGAAGGCGCTCATCGACCCCTTCTCCGAGGAGTCCGTCGTCGTCGTCTTCGAGTTCGACGAGCCGGTGCCGCTGGAGTCGCCGGTCGAAAGCACCGGCGACGCCGTCCGCGGCGCCTGGTACTGCTCAGTGTCGGACCTCCGGACGGCGGGGACGCTGTCGGCGCTGGCCGACCGCGCCGAGACCTGAACGGAATGGCCGCCGACCGCTCGCGGGCGCTGCGGGCCGCCGCCGCCGTCGCCGTCCTGCCGCACGAGCTGGCGCACGCGCTGCCGGCCGCCGCGGCGGGGCTGCGCCCGGAGATCACGGTCCTGCCGGCCTACGAGGGCGACGCGACGCCGCTCGGCCGGTTCGACGCCGACCTCGATTCCGAGACGCCGGCCTGGGTGGTCCGACTCGTCGCCGTCGCGCCCCTTCTCGTCTACCTGTCCGCGGCGGTCGGGCTCCGACTGGCGGTCGCGCCCTCCGGGGCGGCCGCGGTCGTCGCGCTGGCGGCCTGCGCCTACTGGGGGTCGCTGTCGGCCGGCGACGTCGGCGTCGCCGCCGCCCCCTCGGAGGCGCTGTCGGCCGGCCGGTTCGCTGCCGGCGTCTCCCGCCGCGTCCGGCTGACGGCAGACGTCGTCACCGTCGGGAACACGCTCCTCGTGGCGGCGATCCTCCTCGTCTGATTGGCCATTGCGATGATTTTCGGCACGGTAGCGAAAACGAGGCTGCTTCGAATTCGACCCCCGGCTCTTTCCACACTCGGTGATAACGACTCGCAATAATCAGTATAACTACGCCGACCGGAGCCAGTCGGCGACCCGGTCGGCCACGTGGGCGTGACCGGCGTCGTCGGGGGGGACGCCGCTGACCGTCCGGTCGTGCCACGCCTCGATCGGTCGCGCGACCGGTAGGTGCGTCTCGACGGCCCCCCCCCCCGGCGCGCCCGTCCGGGCGCCGTCGGGGACGCTGTCGCCGAGCACGAGGACGTTCATCGTATCCACGGCATGGGCCGCCAGCACAAGACCGCACCGGACTCGGTCGTCGGTGGTGGCCGGTCGCCGTTCTCTCGACGGGCCGCCGCCGTCGTCGACCCGGCCGGCCGGCGACTCGGCGCCCGAGGCGACCTGCTCGATGGCACTGCTCTACGAGCGTCGTTCGAGAGATGGGTCGGGGCGAATTCGAACCGAGTGGAGACGTGCTCGTTTGCTTCGCTCACTGCGCGCGACTCCCCGAGTTCGAATCCACCGTAGCCACCCGCTCCTCACGTCCGCTCGTCGCAGGATGGGTCGGGGCGGATTCGAACCGAAGGAAGACTCGCTCCACTCGTCTTCCAGGGTTGCGAATCCTTCCTCCCCGTTGCGCACTTTCGCGGAGCGAGGCGATAGCCGAGC
>PXSC01000181.1 GCA_003023535.1 Halobacteriales archaeon QS_9_70_65
CCGCCCATCGAGTGCCCGCAGACGACGCTCGCGCCGGTCGCCTCGCAGACGGCGACGACGTCGTCGGCGTAGGCCGAAAGCGTCTCCGTTCCCGGCTCGGTCTCGACGTCGTCGCTGTCGCCGTGACCCGAGAGGTCGACGGCCGCGGCCGGCGGCCCCTCGCGGTCGCCGTACTGCCGGACCCAGACCTCGTGGCTCCCGCCGGCGCCGTGGACGTAGCAGATCCGGAGGCCGTCGCCGAAGTCGGTCGCGCGGTAGGCGGTCGTCCGGCCGTCGTGGCTGACCGTCTCCATGGCGACTTCTGGCGCGGTCGGGCGATAAACGCCACGACCGCCGCCGGGACGCCGGCCGAGAATCGGGTCGGACGGCACGCGGAGCGGCGACGCAGGCCGGCGCGCGTCCGCCCGACGCCGACCGGCGGCCGGCGGCGTTCGACGCCGCGTGTCGGGGCAAAACGTTATGTTCGGCCTGACAATCGTCGTGACATGGCACACCGTGGCCTGCAGGCGCGGATGGCCGTCGCGATGAGCGTCCTCTTCGGGTTCTACCTGCTCGTCGCGGCGCTGTTCGCGCCGATCGTGGGGATCCCGGTCGTCGCCGCCGGGAGCCTGCTGTTCGTCGGCGCACAGTACGTCATCGGCAAGAAACTGGCTCTTTGGAGCGTGGACGCGACGGACCTCGGCAGTTCCGAGCGCCCGGAGGTCCACCGTCGGGTGGACTCGCTCGCGTCGGAGATGGGGATCGAAGCGCCCCGGCTGAAGACCGGCCGGATGGGCGTCCCGAACGCCTTCGCCGTCGGGCGCAAGAACGCGGGAACGGTCGTGGTCTCCGAGACGATGCTGCGGCTCGTCGACGAGGGGTACATGTCGATGGACGAACTCGAGGGGGTGCTCGCCCACGAGCTGGCCCACATCAAGAACCGCGACGTCGTGGTGATGCTGCTCGGACAGTCGGTCGCGTCCATCGTCGCCCTGACGGTGTTCTTCGCCGTGCGGCTGGTCACCGACGACGTCCCGATCGTGGGGTTCGTCGTCGCCTACCTGCTGAGCCTCCTCACCCAGGCCCTGGTGATGGTGTTCGTGCTGGCCATCTCCCGCTACCGGGAGTACGTCGCCGACGCCGAGGCCGCCGAGTACACCGGCGACCCCGAGGCGATGGCGAGCGCGCTGGCGACCATCCGGGAGGTCGGCAGCCACGAGCAGGCGGCTGACGTCGACGGCGCGACGGCCTCGATGTGCATCTTCGGGGGCGAGCGGGGGCTGCTCGCGGTGCTGTTCTCGACGCACCCGCCGACCGAGAAGCGCATCGACCGGCTGATGGGAATGGCTGTCTGAGACGCATCGTCGACCCCTCCAGGCGCGACCGAGAGACCTGAACCGCAATTCTACTGATGTTCGAGCAAGCGACCGCGTACGTGGGTCCCGAGAGAAAGATTTATATACAGTAAACACTAACTTGGAGTTAGTATGGGATCCGACATACGGTTGATACGCGAGGAAACGGACGGTCTCGTCCGCCGGTACGACTACGACGACGGGTCGGTCATCGTCGCGGACGTCGGGCCCGCCGACGGCCACGCCGAGGTCGTCGACGGAACGGTCGTCGTGGTCACCGACGGCGGCCACTGGGAGTTCGACGCACTGGCCGGCGCGGCCCGTGCAGTTATGAACAACGGAATCGTCACCATCGAGACGGAGGACCCAGCATGAAGCTCACGGTCAAGCCCCTCAAGCAAAAGGACGCGGGTCGGGGGCTCGCGGCCATCGACCGCGCGGCGATGGCCGACCTCGACCTCGAGAACGGCGACTACATCGTCATGGACAGCGGCGACTCCCGGGCGGTCGCCCGCGTGTGGCCCAGGTCGAGGCCGCCGACGTCAACCCGGCCAAGCAGGTGACCGTCGCGCTGCCGCAGAACCTCCGCATCCGGGGCAACATCGGGCCGCACATCCGGGACAAGCTCAGCGGCCAGGCGGTCACGACGGGCCAGAACGTCCCCTTCTCGCTGGGACTGGGGCCGCTGTCGTCCCGTAGCGGCCAGCGCATCCCGCTGAAGATCGCCGACACCGAGCCGGGCGGGACGGTCGTCGTCACCGACTCCACGGAAATCGAGATCAGCGAGCAGCCCGCCGAGCAGATCGCCGGCCGGGGTGGCGGCTCGACCGCCGGCGTCGACGGCGGGACGCCGTCGGTCACCTACGAGGACATCGGCGGGCTGGAGGAGGAACTCGAGCAGGTCCGGGAGATGATCGAGCTGCCGATGCGGCATCCCGAGCTGTTCCAGCAGCTCGGCATCGAACCCCCGAAGGGCGTGTTGCTGTACGGCCCGCCGGGTACCGGTAAGACGCTGATGGCGAAGGCCGTCGCCAGCGAGATCGACGCCCACTTCACCACCATCTCCGGCCCGGAGATCATGTCGAAGTACTACGGCGAGAGCGAAGAGCAGCTCCGGGAGGTGTTCGAGGAGGCCGAGGAGAACGCCCCCGCGATCGTCTTCATCGACGAGATCGACTCCATCGCCCCGGAGCGCGGCGAGACCAGCGGCGACGTCGAGCGCCGGGTCGTCGCCCAACTGCTCAGCCTGATGGACGGCCTCGACGAACGCGGTGACGTCGTCGTCATCGGCGCGACCAATCGCGTCGACGCCATCGACCCGGCGCTACGGCGCGGCGGCCGCTTCGACCGTGAGATCGAGATCGGCGTCCCGGACCAGAGCGGCCGCAAGGAGATCCTGCAGGTCCACACCCGCGGGATGCCGCTGGTCGACGGTATCGACCTCGAGCAGTACGCCGAGAACACTCACGGCTTCGTCGGCGCCGACCTCGCGAGTCTCGCCAAGGAGGCCGCGATGAACGCCCTGCGGCGCATCCGGCCGGACCTCGAACTCGAGGCCGAGGAGATCGACGCCGAGATGCTGGAATCGATGCGGGTCACCGAAGCCGACTTCAAAAGCGCCCTGCGGGACATCGAGCCGTCGGCGCTCCGGGAGGTGTTCGTCGAGGTGCCCGACATCACCTGGAACGACGTCGGCGGCCTCGACGACACTCAAAAGCGGCTCCGCGAGACCATCCAGTGGCCGCTGGAGTATCCCGACGTCTTCGAGACGATGGACGTCGACGCCGCGAAGGGTGTGTTGCTGTACGGCCCGCCCGGCACCGGCAAGACGCTGCTGGCGAAGGCCGTCGCCAACGAGGCGCAGTCGAACTTCATCTCGATCAAGGGCCCCGAGCTGCTGAACAAGTACGTCGGCGAGTCCGAAAAGGGCGTCCGCGAGGTGTTCGAGAAGGCCCGGTCGAACGCCCCGACGGTCGTCTTCTTCGACGAGATCGACGCCATCGCCGGCGAGCGGGGCCAGCGGGCCGGCGACAGCGGCGTCGGCGAGCGGGTCGTCTCCCAGCTGCTGACCGAACTCGACGGCCTCGAGGACCTGGAGGACGTCGTCGTCATCGCGACGACCAACCGGCCGGACCTCATCGACTCGGCGCTGCTGCGGCCCGGTCGGCTGGACCGCCACGTTCACGTCCCCGTCCCCGACGAGGACGCCCGCCGGCGCATCCTCGAGGTTCACACCCGCGACAAGCCGCTGGCCGACGACGTCGCCCTCGACGACGTCGCCGCCCGGACGGACGGCTACGTCGGCGCCGACCTGGAGGCGCTCTGCCGGGAGGCCTCGATGGCCGCCACCCGGGAGTTCATCGACAGCGTCGACCCCGAGGAGGCCGCCCAGAGCGTCGACAACGTCCGCGTGACCGCCGACCACTTCGAGACGGCCCTCGAGGAGGTCGGCGCCAGCGTCGACGGCGACACCCGCGAGCGCTACGAGGAGATCGAAGAGGAGTTCACCCCCGGCACCGAGCCGGACGACCGGCAGGTCAGCCGGACCTTCCAGTAGGCCGGCCGTCGCCGCTGACACCGACGCCCGGCGTCGTGGCCGGCCCGTTACGTCGGCCGGTGGACGCCGTCGTCGGTGACGATGCTCTCGACGAGGTGCGTCGGCGTCGCGTCGTAGGCGGGGTTACCGACGTCGAACCCTTCGGCC
>PXSC01000182.1 GCA_003023535.1 Halobacteriales archaeon QS_9_70_65
GACCGCGGGGAGTTCCTCCTCCTGGACATCAACACGCGGCCCTGGAAGTGGATCGGCCTGCCGGTCGCGGCGGGGCTGAACCTCCCGCTTGCGGCGTACACCTCGGTGACCGACCTGCGGTACGAGCCCGACCCGGCGGCCGACACACGATGGGTCTCCCTCCGGGACTACCTCGAGCTGCAAGCGACGATCGAGGGGGTCCGCGACCGGTTCGACCGCGGGACGTGGGAGGCGCTCCTCTCCGGTGCCTTCGAGGACCGCGACGATCTGACGACGGGCGTCTACCGGCCGTCGGACCCCGGTCCGGCCGCGAAGCTACTGGTGACGGCGTTCGCCGACCGGGAGTACTACTGCGCCTGCTGAGGCCGCTCGTCGGCCCGTCGGAGCTCTCGGGGTTCCCGGCGTCGCGCGGGGCGGGCCCGCGACGACCCCGGCGTCGACCGGCGGCGCGGCGGCGCGGCGCCGCAGGTGCCGACCGGTCAAAAGAGGGATACGGCCCGCCCCGGTGGGTGAAGTATGCTCTCGGACATCGACAACGCCCGGCGGCTGATGCTGCTGCTCGGCGACGAGGGATTCACCGAGGCGCTGACGGAGGCCGAGGAGCTCGTCGAGGACGCGAACGACACCCTCGACCGGGTCGAGGAGATCGAGGACGAGGCCGCCGCGGCGGTGCGGGAGGCCAACGAGACGATGCTCGCCGTCGACCGCCGGCTCGACAAGGTCGACCGCACGATCAGCCTGCTGGAGGCGAAGATCGAGGCGGGGTTCAGCCTCGCGTTTTTCATCTTCGCGGCGGACGCGTTCTTCAGCGGCGAGCTGCTCTTCGCCGCCGGGCTCGCCGTCCTGGGGCTGCTCGGCGCCGGCCAGCTCGTCGTCACCATCGCCAACATCCCACAGGTCGAGAAGATCCAAGCGGCCGTCGTCTACCTCCTCGAGTGGCTCGACGACCGGCTCGAGAAGCGGGCCGACGACGGGGCCGGCGGCCGGCCTGGCCAGGGAGATGTCAACGACGGGGCCGACCGGCTCGACGACCGAAACGCGGCCGACGATGGGGCCGACGGGCTCGGGGAGCAGGCCGACGACGAGGCCGATCGACTCGACGACCGAAACGTAGCCGACGACGGAACCGACGGCCGGCCCGACCGAAACGCGGCCGTCGACGGGGCCGACCGGCTCGAAGAGCGGGCCGACGACCGGAAGTAGCCCGGCACGGCCGGCGGCCGCGTTCCTCACTTCTCGCCGGTCGCCAGCCGCCGCAGCAGGTCGTCGACGGCCTCCAGGCGGTCGTCCTGGCCGTCGATGCCGTGTCTGTCGGCGAGGTACGTCGGATCGTTGTAGCTGACACGCACCGCCGAGCCGTCCGCCCAGACCAGCAGCTTCTGCGGCAGATCGATGGCGACGCTGCGGGCCGCCCGCATCAGCGGCGTCCCGACGTCGGGGTTGCAGCCCCGCCGTCTCGATATCGCTCTCGACCCGGTCGACGGTCGCCTCGAACTCCTCCTCGACGGTGACGGTGACCAGACCCGCCCGGTCACGCCGTTCGGTGTCCGTCTGGCTCATAGTCGGGGTCGCTTCCTCTTCGTCGCCGGCCGTACAGCCCGCGGCGGCCGCCGCGCCGGTGGTGCCGAGCAGCCGCAGCAGCGTTCGTCGCTCCATCCGGGCCGTGATGCGGCGTCCGCGAACAAATCGTTTTCGTGAACGTGTATGAAAGGTTCGACCGAAGCCGCGATGCCGCTCCTCGGCGACCGACGGCCTCCGGAAGCGCGCAGACGACGGCCCGCTCCGGCTCGCGGCGCCGGTTACCCGCCGTTCACCGGGCTACGGTACGGTTCGGGGACGCTCGATCTCCGTCGGGCACGACGCCGACACGGGGCGACAGTGGATACCGACCGGATCAGCCCGTACAGCCGGCGACTGCCCGACCTTCGGCGCCGACGCGACGCCGCTCGACCGCTTGACGGCGTCGGGACCGGAAGCGGCGACCGGCTCGTTTACGACCGCGGCACGGGGGACGCTTGGGTGCGGTCGGAGCTGTATCTCGCCCGCGAAACCCGCGTCCGATCGCCGATTTCCCGGCGAGCGGAGCAGGAACTCGATTCTTCGGCGCCCCGGCGTCGCGGCGACGTGCGCCGGGTCCGGCACGCGGACTACCGACGCCGGTAGACGAGTAACGCGGCCGCGAGCAGTCCGGCCAGCGTGACCAGCGGCGTGAAGCCGGGGCCGTCGCTGATGGTCGGCGTCCCCTCGTCCGCAGGGACGTTCCCGCCACCGCCGTTCTGTTGCTGCTGCGTCTGCGTCGCCTGGCCGCCGCCGCTGCCGCCGTTGCCGCCGGCGCTCTGTCCGGATTCTTCGTCGACCTCGTCGTTGCCGCCGGCGCTACTGCCGCCGGCGTTGTTGCCGCCATTGCCGCCGGCGTCGTTACCGCCATTGCCGCCGGGGCCAGCCTCGGTCGGGACGGGTGTCGGCGTCGCCGTCGGCGCCGGGGTGGGTGTGGGTGTCGGCGTCGCGGCCTGCTCCTCGCCGCCGCCGTCGCTAGTTTCGCCGTCCTCGTTCGGCGGCGGTCCGAGCTTCTGTCGGGCCTCCTGTTCGCTGTCGCACTCGCAGATGTACTGGTAGTTCGAGTTCAGGTTGAGGCCGATCCGCTCCTTGGGGTCGGGTTCGCACTCCGAGGACTCCCGAGGGTGCGAGTTCTGATCCGTCTCGCCTTTCGGGCGGTCGTTGCACTTGTTCG
This sequence comes from Halobacteriales archaeon QS_9_70_65, assembly GCA_003023535.1. Next base: position 2,732 of record PXSC01000182.1, read on the forward strand.
AGATGGTGCCGTTGGCGTACCCTTTGACGCGGTACCAGCCGGGCTCCTCGGACATTTTCAGACACGGACCATCGCGGGAGCCCTTGCCCTGCCGGGCGACGACGGTGTCCCGCGGGGCGAAGTACGGCGGGACATTTCCGCTGCCGAAGGCGTCCCAGTCGAAGAAGTACACCCGAAGCCCGTCCTTCTCGAGCGGCGACCTCTCGCGGTGTTCGAGGAGGCTCTCGTCGGACTGGAAGCCGGTGTTGTCGCTTCCCCGGTCGACGCCGAACTCGGCGGTGTTCCCGGAGGTCGTACACTCGCTGTAGTCGATGAACCCCGCCGTGTCGAGTTCGATGTAGTCGAGATAAATGCCGTCCTCGCCGCCCTGCTGTCGGATCGGCTGTCCGGCCCGCGAGAAGTAGGTGATGCTGGCGTTGTGGCCGTCCTGTTCGCTGTGGACGGGGTGGTCGCCGGGGTAGTGGTCGGTCTGGTCGGGGAAGGTGATCTCGAACTTGACCTCGCCGTCGCTGGTGTTGTACGTCGGCGCCTCGTCCTTTTCGTGCTGGTCGGCGGCGGCCGGCCCGGCCGCCACGACCACCGCGAGACCGCCGACGACCACCAGCGTCGCGACGACTAGAAGGGCGGTCGTTCGCTGCGGTGTGCTCCGCGACATATTTGCGAAAGATCGGTATCCCGATTAAAAGATGTGGTGCTGGCAATCTATCACTATTTATGCCGACCCCGCGACGGACGGGGTCGTGTCGGGCCGTCCGGGCGCGGCGAACGGGTCGACCGCACCACCTCTACCGGCGGCCGCTGTCCGGGGACGCGACCGGCGCCGTCGGTCCCGTTTTCCGGCTGGCGACCCTACCCGTGGCAATGACTGTCCGAGACGGGCCCCGGGGCGACGACGAGCGGACGCCGCGACGGAACGGCCACGGCGAACCACCGGCCGACGTCGCGGTCGACGACGCCG
>PXSC01000183.1 GCA_003023535.1 Halobacteriales archaeon QS_9_70_65
TATCTCGACGTTGCCCGTCTCCAGCAACTGCGGCACGTAGCCGATGTTGGTCGACCGCTGGGCCTTCTCGTCGTAGTCGGCGCCCGTCGGGTGGGGGTTACCTTGGATGGCGACGCCGGCGAGAGTGTCCCCGGAGACGTCGTCGTCGGAGAAGTCACCGTCGTAGTCGCCGTCGTGGCGGAGCGTCTCGTCCGGCCGGAGGATGGCGTTCGGCTGGGGCCGGTAGCCGACCGACTCGACGTCCTTGGTCCGCAGGAGATCGTAGCCGGCGGCCTCACATCCCTCGTAGAACATCGCCTCCTTGTGGGTCGTCGGCGCGGGCGTCACGTCCAGCGTCGCCTCCACGTCCCGGTAGTACGGGACCAGGTCGTCGTACCCCAGGAGCCAGCCGTCGCCGTCGTCGACGGCGTCGGGGTAGGCCCGCGGGTGACAGCCGGTGTAGTACAGCGTGGTCCCGCCGACGCCGGCCGCCTGGAGCACGAGGCCGCCCTCCGGCTGCTGGCGGAACCAGACCGGCCGGCTCTCGTCGGCCGGCCCCCACTGGAACTTCTGTATCATCTCCATCTCCCGCTTGGTGAACTGCTCGTCGAGCAGTTCGCCCGAGAGGTCCGCGGGATCGTCCGAGCCGTCCCCGCCCGGGCGTTCGTGGGGCCGCTCCCACTGCCCGTTGCCGTAGAACGGCCCGGCTTCGAGCACGAGCACGTCGAGGCCGGCCTCGGCGAGCCGCAGCGTCGCCGCCGGCCCGCCGCCGCCGGCGCCGACGACCACCACGTCCGGCTCTCTCATCGCTCTCCCTCCAGCCGTCGCTCGGCACGCGCGAGCGGGTCGTCGTCATCCTCGGCGTCGCCCTTAGCGTCGGCGGCGGTCGACTCCGACGCTCCGTCTCGGTCCGGTCCCCTATCCTCGCGGAACTGCTGGACCTCGTAGCCCCGGAGCGCGGCGTACCCGTCGGCCGGCCCCGGGTAGCCGGTCTGCTCCCAGCCCGGAAGATCGCTCTCGTCGAGGTCGAGTTCGCTCGGCGGACCGAGGGCGTCCTCGTAGCCGGCGGCCTCGCTGTAGTAGAGGATGGCCGGAAAGGCGGTCACGAGCGCGACGACGAACCGTCCGTCGCCGCTTTCCAGTCGGCTCATCGCGGCCCGTCGGTCCCGGCGGGACAGGGCCGCGAAGGCGCCGCCGGCCGGGCCGAACCGGCCCGGTTCGGGGTCGTCCTCGTTGCCCCCGGACGTCAAGAGCGCCTGGGCGGCCGCCTCCAGCGCCCCGGCGACGGCCTCCGACAGCGGAACCGTCTCCTCCGTCGTCGCGCCCGGGACGTTCGCCTCGCCGAGATCGATGCCGGGCACGGCGGCTTCGGGGGCGACGAACTCGTCGATGAACCGCGGCAGCAGTTCGTCGATGCCGACATCGAGGCCGCCGGTCCCGTGTTCGGCGCCCAGCTCCCCGCACAGTTCCGGCGTCCGCGGGACGACGACGTCGACGACGGCCCGGTAGGTGGCGCCGGTATGGGGGTCGTCGCTGCCCGTCCGCTCGTCGAGCGGCACCTCCTCGAGTTCGGCGGCGACCTTCGCGGGCAGCACCGCGCCGGCACCGACCATCCCGGCGGTCCCGCGGAGCAGCCCCCGCCGCGAGAGGGGGTTCACAGCACACCCCCCAGCGCCGACACGTCGTCCATCGACTCGAGGTCCGCGACCGCGTCGTCGATACGGGCTATCTCGGTCTCCGAGAGGGTGTCGGCGGCCGCCGTCCGGAGCTTGTCGCTGCCGTCGAAGCCGGCGTTGACCCCGCCGCGGATGCACTCGACGGTCGCCGAGTACTCGGCGCCGTAGCCGTCCTCGTCGACCCGGTCGGCGCCGGCTTGCGAGACGAGGCTCCCGTCGGTGTCGACGACCACCTTGCCGCCGAAGTCGCCGACCGAGAGGTCCGTCGCCCCCTGTATCTTCCCGAACAGCGCCCGCAGGTCGGGGTCGGCGATGAGTTCCTCCCGGTACTGGCGGTGGGTGAGTTCGCCCTCGAGCAGCGCCGCCGCCACCGCGTAGTAGGCCTCGTACAACAGCGGCGTGTAAATCCGGTCCTCGCAGGTGAGAATCTCGTCCAGCAGGTCAGTCTCGCCCTCGCTGAACAGCGTCCCGGTCGCCGCCATCGCGGTGTTCATGTGGAGTTCGACGATATTATAGGTGGCGGGGTCGGCCGGGTCGAGGCCGGCCGCCCGTAGCTGCTCGCGGACGTCGAGGGCGGCGTGAATCGCCGCCTGGAAGAAGCCGTTGCTCGCGTACCGCTTGTTGAAGTAGAGGTCCTCGAGCAGCCACTCGGAGCCGAGGCCCTCGAAGGCAAGCGCCATGTCGGCCGGACTGCGGACGTCGGTGAGACTGTAGAACAGCCCCGCGGGGTGTTCGAGGAGGTCGCGGCGGCCCTCGAGGCCGGCGTCGACGAACTTCACGGCCTCGATGGACTTGCGGGCCGGCGAGGCCGCCAGCAGGCCCTTGGCGTCGCTGGCCCACCCCGCGACCGAGGTGCGCTCGGGCTGGATGGCGGCCATCCCGGCGGCCGACTGCAGTTCCTCGGCGTCGAGGCCGAACAGCTTCCCCGCGACGAACGGGAGTTCGGTCTGGTGGACCGGCAGCGACTGGCCGAGACTCGTCGGGTCGGTGAGGAAAACCCCCGTCCGCCCGGCGATCTCGTTGCCCAGGGCGACGGCCGTGATGAACTCCTCGCCGGAGGCGCCCGCCGCCTCCGCCGCCGCCAGCGCCGTCGGCACGACGATGGAGCCCGTGTGCGCGAAGTGGGTGAAGTCTTCCCACTCGAGCATCTGGGAGAGATAGCAGTTCACCATCGCGGCCCGCTCGGCGGAGGTCCGGAACGTCCGGTCGCCGGCGATGGCGGTCGCCTCCGGGCGGCCGTCGAAGCCCTCGATGGCCCCGGCGAACGTCCGACCCGGCTGCCGTTCGGTCGCCGCGTAGCTCACCCCCAGGACGCCGCGAATCTGTGTCTTGACGCGCTCGACGACCCTCTCCGGGAGGTCCTCGTAGGACAGCGCCTCGGCCCGGAGGGCCAGTTCCCGCGTCACGTCCGGGGCCTCGACGTCGCCGAGGATCCGCTCTTCGGGGCGCGGGTCCGGCTCGATGGCGGTGCCGGACGGCCCGCCACCGCCGCAGTCGACGGCCTGCCCGCCCCGGCGCTCGAGGCCGCCGAAGAGGTTCTCCCCGTCGAAGGCGGGGTCCGTGACCGTACTCGCCGGCAGGTGCGCGAACAGGAACATGACGAGACCGAGCACCGACGCGTAGTTGGACTCGCTTTTCATCGCGTAGGAGCGACCGTTCAGCGCCGGCGCCAGCGGGCTGTACTCGCCGTACAGCACCGCCAGCCAGTCCTCCTCGGAGAGCAACAGCGTCGCGTGCGCCGAGGGGTCCCGCCCCGGCGACAGCGCCGCCCCGCCCGCGCCCCGCCGAGAGCGTCCCACTTCGTCGCGAACAGTTCCAGACCGCCCTCGACGGTCCGGGCCGGTTCGTCGCTGTCGGCGATACGGTCGCCGTCGCCCGCCGCGAGGCCGCTGCCGAAGACCGCCAGCGACGACAGCACGCTCCCGGACCGGAGCACGGACCGCCGGTCGAGTGCAACTTCCTCCATTCGGGCTCTAGTTCGGGGGAAGACGGATAGTCGTTACACGGGCAGAGTCCGGTGTTTTTTGTGTGCGACCGACGGAAATTACCGCCGGGGTCACCTCACGTCGACGGCGGTATCGGCCGGTACCGGCCCGTCTTTTTGCCTCGACCCGGGAGCGACCGCGCCTCCAGCGTCGGATCACGGCTGCCCGCGGCCCGAAAAGGAACTGAACGGCCGTCGTGGTCGCTCCGGCGACGCCGGGGAGCCGCGACCCGACCGATCCGACCGGCCCGCCGTCGGGGCGCCGCGGAAGCTCACTCCCACTCCTCGAGCGACGGCGTCGCCTCAGTCGGCACCGAGCGCCACCCCGTCGGCGTCGCAGAGACCGATGACGTCCCCCTGGTCGCCGTCCAGATCCTTGGAGCCCGGAAGACGGGGCGTGAGGCGCAACCCTTATGGCCAGAACAGTCCGTTAGTGCACAGTAATGGACACTACAGAGCAGCTGGCGCCGGCGGTCCGGTCCATCCTGGCGGCGGCCGAGACGCGGCCCGTCCCGGGCGGGCGCGTGTCGGTCGACGCCCGGTCGCTGCCCGACGCGCTGGCGACCGCGGAGGCCGACGGCCGGGCGCCGGTGATCGCGGAGGTGAAGCCGACCAGCCCGACGACGGACGGCGAACGGGACGACGACCCGGTCGCACTCGCCGAGGCGATGGTCGACGGCGGGGCGGCGGCGCTGTCGGTGCTGACCGAGCCGGAACACTTCGGCGGCTCGCCCGACACCCTGCGGCGGGTGCGGGCAGCCGTCGACGTACCGGTGCTCCGGAAGGATTTCCTGCTGCGGGAGGCCCAACTCGACGCCGTCGCCGCCGACGCGGTGCTGCTCATCGCGCGGTTCGTCGACGACCTCGAGGGGCTACTGGCGGCGGCCCGCGAGCGGGGCTTCCAGGTGCTCGTCGAGGCGCACACCCCGGCGGAGGCGCGGACGGCGCTGTCGGCCGGTGCCGACGTCGTCGGCGTCAACAACCGCGACTTGGCGGCGCTTGAGGTCGACCTGTCGACGTTCGAGCGGATCGTCGAGCGGGTCCCGGCACTGCGTGACGAGGGCGTCACCCTGATAGCCGAGAGCGGCATAGGAACGCGAGAGACGGTCGAGCGGATGCGGTCGGCCGGCGCCGACGGGCTGCTCGTCGGCTCGGCGGTCATGGACGGCCCGGTCGCGGCGAACACGGAGCGACTCACAGATGTCAGTTGAGAAAAAATTCGGCGACTACGGCGGACAGTACGTGCCGGAGGCGTTGCGTCGGCTCCGGGAGTTCGGCGGCCGGCCGACGCCGCTGGAACGGGCCGACCAGCTCTCCGAGCGGTACGACCGGGAGGTGTACCTCAAGCGCGAGGACCTGCTGCACGGCGGCGCCCACAAGCTGAACAACGCCCTGGGGCAGGTGTTGCTGGCGAAGTACATGGGCAAGGAGCGGGTTATCGCCGAGACCGGCGCCGGCCAGCACGGCACCGCGACGGCGATGGCCGCCGCCCACCTCGATATGCCCTGCGAGATCTACATGGGGCGACGGGACATCAACCGCCAGCGGCCCAACGTGTTCCGGATGCGGCTCAACGACGCCGAACTCAACCCCGTCGACGTCGGCCGCGGAACGCTGAAGGAGGCCATCAGTGAGACGATGCGCGACTGGGCCCGGACGGTCGAGACGACCCACTACGTCATCGGCTCGGTCGTCGGCCCGGCGCCGTTCCCGGCGATGGTCCGGGACTTCCACTCGGTCATCGGCGAGGAGATCGACCGGCAGTTCCGCGAGCGGGTCGGCGAGCCGCCGGGCGCCGTCGTCGCCTGCGCCGGCGGCGGCTCGAACACGATGGGGACCTTCGCCGAATTCGTCGACGGCGCGGGGCAGCGCCCCGCGGACGGATCGAGCGGGGAGCGCGCGGCCGACGACGAGGAGGCCGCGAACGGACGAGCGGCGAGTGAGACGAGTCGGGAGCGCGCGGCCGACGACAAGGAAGACGTCGAGCTGTACGCCGTCGAGGCCGGCGGCTCCTCGCTGACCGTCGACGACGAGGCCGGCGTGGCACCGCACTCGGCGTCGCTGTCGACCGGCGAGGAGGGGGTGCTGCACGGCGCCCGGACGAAGCTCCTGCAGGACGACCACGGCCAGATACTCGAATCCCACAGCGTCTCTTCGGGGCTGGACTACGCCGGCGTCGGCCCGGAGCTGGCCCACCTCGTCGACGAGAACCGCGTCGTCCCGACGAACGTCGACGACGACGCCGCCCTTGAGGCGTTCCACCGCCTCTCCCGGGCGGAGGGGGTCATCCCGGCGCTGGAAACGGCCCACGCCTTCGGCTTCCTGGAGGCCGTCGCCGGCCCCGAAGCGACCCGCGACCGCGAGCTGCCGGAGCCGATCGTCGTCAACGTCTCCGGCCGCGGCGACAAGGACCTCGAGGCCGTCGTCGAGGAGACCGACAGACGCGACCTCGAGGACGCGCCGACGATGGAGGTGTTCGACGGATGAGCGACGCCGACGGCCTCGCCGGCGCCTTCGAGGAGCCGGCGTTCGTGCCGTACCTCGCCGCCGGCGACCCCGACGTCGAGGCCTCCCTCGAGTACGTCGAGGCGCTGGCCCGCGGCGGCGCCGACGTCATCGAACTCGGGCTGCCCTTCTCCGAGCCCATCGCCGAGGGCCCGACCATCCAGCAGGCCGTCGTCCGGTCGCTGGAGGGCGGCATGACCCCCGAGCGGTTCTTCGAGTTCGTCGAGGCACTCGACGTCGACGTGCCGCTGGTCTGTATGACCTACTACAATCTCATCTACCAGTACGGGAAAAGCGAGGCGCCTCGCGCCTCGGAAACCGGCGAAGCCGCGAGCGACGGCGAGCCGGTCGTCCCGTTCGTCGAGCGGGCCGCCGAGGCCGGCCTCGAGGGGTTCGTCGTCCCGGACCTGCCGGCCGAGGAGGCCGACCCCCTGCGGGCGGCCTGCGACGAGTTCGGCCTCGATCTGGTGTTCATCGTCGCGCCCACCACCCGCGGCGACCGCCTGGGCGCCATCGTCGAGCGCGTCTCCGGCTACCTCTACGTGCAGGCGCGGCTGGGCGTCACCGGCGCCCGGTCGGACGTCTCCGGTCGGACCGCCGAGAGCCTCGACCGCCTCGCCGAGCGGGCCGCCGCCGACGTCCCGAAGGCGGTCGGCTTCGGCATCTCCTCCGGCGAGCAGGCCGCCGAGGTCGTCGCCGCCGGCGCCGACGGCGTCATCGTCGGCTCGGCGCTGGTCGACGTCGTCGCCGAGGGTCACGCCGACGACGATCCGACGGGGGTCGTCGCCGACCGACTCGAGGAGACGGCGCGCGAACTGAAGGAAGGCGCCCTGGCGGGGGCGCAACGCCCGCCGCGACCGGAAGGAACATGACCGACACTCACGCACCGAACGGCATGGCCGCCGGCACCGCCGCCCGCCTCGACCGCCTCGGGGCGGCGCCGACGCCGTGCTGACACAGAAGGGTATCGCCCCCCGCGTTCACGACAGCAAAAACGGCGCGGGCTACGTCGTCCACCTCAACGGCTCGACCGTCATCGGCCCCGACGCCAACGACAAGCGCACCACGGGGTCGCTGAAGGCCGCCGTTCGGGCCGGCGCCGACGCCGTCTCCTTCCACATCAACGTCGGCTCGACCCACGAGCGCGAGCAGATCGAGGAGCTGGCCGCCCTCACCGACGAGGCCGCCGAGTACGGTCTGCCCGTGCTGGCGATGACCTACGCCCGCGGGTCGGACGTCGACGAGTCCGACCCCGAGGCACTGGCCCACGCCGCCCGGCTGGGCGAAGAGCTGGGCGCGGACCTCATCAAGACGGGCTACAGCGGCGACGCCGAGAGCTTCGAGCGGGTCCCCGCGGGCACCCGGCTGCCGGTGCTCATCGCCGGCGGCTCGCCGGACGGTGACCTCGAGTCGCTGCGGGCGGTCCGCGGCGCGATGGACGCCGGCGCCGCCGGCGTCTCGATGGGCCGGACCGTCTTCCAACACGACGACCCCGAGAAGATGGCCCGCGCGGTGTCGCTGGTCGTCCACGAGGATTCGGGCGCCGAGGAGGCCCTCGAGCGGGCCGGCCTGGCCGTCGAGGCCTGATCACGCGCCCCGGGTTCGTCCGGCGACTCGGAGACGCACTCCGGGGCGTCCTTTCGGGCCCGAGCCCCGTCCTCGGGGACCCGCGCGACCCGCAGCCCCGCCTCCCTCGCGCCGACGACGTCGGCCTCGAAGGAATTGCCGACGTGGAGGGTCCGGCCGGGGTCGGTCCCGAGCTCCGCGACCGCGCGGTCGAACGGCCTGAGCGCGGGCTTCGGTGGCGTCATTCGACCGCATTGCGGGCACCGCCCAACTGGCGACGCGTGTCGAGCGGCCTGGGCGCGGGCTTCGGTGGCGTCATTCCGTCGGTAGACGTGCGTCTCGAAGCAGTCGCGGACCCCAGCGCCTCCGGCTTCACCGACTGCGTGGCCCACTCGCCGTTCGTGACGTCGACGTCGCAAATCCTTCGACGCCGGCCCGCTCGAAGCCCTCCGCGAACACCTCGTCGCCGTCTCGATCGTACCGCGTCCCCTGCGGCGTCGACCGGCGGGACCGACGGCGGACGGCGACCGTCGAGACGAGTTTCACGGCGGTCGGAGAGACGACCGTCGAGCGGCCGCCGTGGTACGATGCGGCCGCGTGACTACCGGTGGCGGGTTCACGGACGGATTCAAATGCGTCGGCCCCGTCGTTCGCGTATGGACGTATCCGAGGCGTCGGCGGTCTGCGAGACGGTGCTCGACGCCATCGGGGAAGCGGTCGTCGCCGACCGGCGCGCCCTCGAGACCGTGCTGACGGGCGTGCTCGCGCGGGGCCACGTCCTGCTGGAGGACGTCCCCGGGACCGGCAAGACCCTGACGGCTCGCAGCGTCGCGACGGCGCTCGGGCTGTCGTTCGCCCGGGTGCAGTTCACGCCCGACCTCCTGCCGGGCGACATCATCGGCTCGCACGTCTACCGCGAGGGAGCCGGCGAGTTCGAGTTCGCCGAGGGGCCGGTGTTCGCGAACGTGGTGCTGGCCGACGAGATCAACCGCGCGCCGCCGGAGGCCCAGCGGGACCGGTTCGTGCTGAAGACGAGCCTCGGCTACCCCGACCGGGCGGGCGCCCGCCGGCTCGTCGACCGCCGGGCCGACCGGACGACCCGGGCGCCGGAGCCGCGGTCGGTGCTCGACGGCGACCGGATGGCGGCGCTGCAGACGGCCGTCGAGTCGGTCGCCGTCGACGACGCCATCCGGGACTACGTCGTCGACTTAGGCCGGCACACCCGCGAGGACGACCGCGTCGAGGTGGGCGTCTCCCCGCGGGGTATCCAGCGGCTCTTCGAGACCGTCCGCGCCCGGGCGCTCGTCGAGGGACGGGCGTACGTCGTCCCGGACGACGTGAAGGCCGTCGCCCGGGAGACGCTCGCCCACCGGCTCGTGCTGACCGCCGAGGCGACGGTCCGGGACGTCTCCCCGACGACGGTCGTCGAGGCGACGCTGGACCGCGTCGACGTGCCGGCCGTCGCGGCCGCCGACGACTGACGACCGGCGATCGAGACGGACGATTGACCACCGACGACCGACCCGTCACCGGAGTGTCGCCAGCAGCAGCAGCGTCCCGACGGCCGCGGCGGCGGCGGCGACGACCGACGCCGGCGTCCCGGACCCCGGGAGCCTCCGGACCAGCCCCGCGGCCGCGACCGCCGCGACGACCGCGACGGCGGCGAGCGCGACCGCGCCGCCGACGTGGACGAACTCGCCGCGCCGGGAGGCCCCGCCGCGGCCGACCTCCCGGCCGAGCGTCGCGGCGAACTCCCCGAGGTCCCACGCGAGCAGGGCGGCGGCGACGCCGACCAGCACGACGACCCCGGTGCCGGCGATTCCGCCGGCGACGGCCGCGAAAAACGTGCCGGCGGCGACGAGCTGGAGCCCCGCGACCCGCCCGAGGAGGCCCGCGTCGGCCGCGAGCCGGATCGCCAGCAGGAACCCCGCCGCCAGCGTCGACGCCGCGACGACGACGCCGGCGACGGCACCGAGCGGGCCCGTGACGGCGAGTGTGTCGACCAGTGCCTGCCGCCGTGTCTCGTTCGCGGCGGCCTCGACGGCGACGGTCGCGAGCCGGCCGTCGACGACCGCCAGCGGGACGACGATGCCGGCCCCGACGGCGAGAGCGGGGCCGTCGAGGGCCGGTCGGTCGGCGACGACCAGCCC
>PXSC01000184.1 GCA_003023535.1 Halobacteriales archaeon QS_9_70_65
GGCGATGATGACGAGGTCGTCGACCCCGGTGCCGATGACGGCGATGAAGCCGGCGATGTGGGACAGCTCCAGCGGCAGGCCGACGGCGGCGGCGAAGCCGAGCAGGATGTACACCTCGGCGGCCGCCGTCAGTATCATCGGCGCCGCGACGTCCGGGCGACGGTACCGGAGGAATATCATGAGCGAGACCGCGAGGACGGCGGCGGCGCCGGTCAGCACCGACAGCGGCTTGAACTGCTGGGCGAGACTCGGCTGCAGGTAGGACGTCCTTCCGCGGTTCTGGATGTCGAGGTCGGTCTCCAGCGCGCCGGTTTTGAGGTTGATTTCGAGCTCCCGCACCTGCTCGAAGTCGTTGGCGACCGACTGGTAGACGGGGTCCTCCTCGAACTGGCCGCTCCGGAAGCTCCTGGCGAGATCGGGGTCGACGCCCGCGGCGAACACCACCTCGCCGTCCCTGACGGTCAACAGACACCGGTTCTCGACGCCGGACTCCTCGAGCTGCTCGACGTTCTCGTCGAGGGTCGCGTTGGAGTCGTACTCCCTGCACCGCGTTCCGCCCTGCTGGGCGAACCCGTATTCCTGCATGTCCGCCTGAAACTCGGAGGCGGCGGCGTCGGTCAGCGTGACCGAAACCGAGGGACGGGGCCTGTTCTGGTCGGGCCGGGCCCGCTGTGCGTTGCCGACGTTGTCGATGTCGTCCTGCGTGGCCACGGTGGTCGTGCGGTACTCGGTGCCGTTGTCGGTGTCGACCGGGTACAGCGCGACCGTCTCGACCTGTCCGCGGTCGCCGATGAAGTCGACGACCCGCTGGCGGCCGGCGCCGGGAACCTCGACGGAGATGAACCGCTGTCCGCCCGGAGAGGCCCGCTGGGTCACGGTCGCGCCGCTGAGGCCGCTCTGGGAGATGCGATTGTCGAGCACCTCGACGGTGTCCTGTCGGGTGGAGGCGGTGACGCCCATCCGGATGTCCTCTTCGCTCGCCGAGAGGCCGGCCGCCCGGAGGGCGGCGGCGAACTCCGCGCGGGTGACGTTGCCGGCGAACCGGTCGGCGAACACCTCGACGGTGCCGGTCTGCGGGGCCGCCCGGACGTCGCCCGGACTCAGATCGAGTTCGGCCTGCACGGTCGACCGTATCTCGTCGGCCTCGTTCCGGTCGAACTCCTGATTCTCGGCGGTCATCCCGACCAGCGGCGCCTGCACCTCCGTGCCGCCGGCCAGTCTGAGACCGAACCGGAGGTTGGTGTACTCCGAGGCAGTCGACCGGGTCGCGGCGGTGTCGTTCGTCTCGTTCGTCCCGTTCACCGGCGCGTCGCTGCCGCCGCCCAGCGGCGCGAAGACGGCGACCGTACTCACGAGAACGAAGATGACGAGCAGCCAGACCCGCCAGTTCTCTCTGAATCCGACGTTCATCCGCCTATCGCCTCGTACTTGTAGTAGCGGAGTAGGCTCACGTTCAGCAGGTAGGTGTTCATCAGGTCGGCGCTCAGCCCGAACACGAGTACGATTCCGATCGCGGGCAGCAGCGGAATGCCGAGAACGGTCGCGACGACGGCCATCACGGTCATCGCGGCGATGGAGGTGATGGTCATGGTCACGCCGGTCCGCATCGCCCGGAACGTCGACTCGTAGAAATCACCACGGCGGCGGATGATGTGGTTGTTCAACAGCAGGTCCGAGTCCACGGAGTACCCGATGAGCATGAGCAGCGCCGCGACCGTCCCCAGCGACAGTTCGATGCCGAACAGCCGCATCAGTGCCAGCGGAATCACGATGTCGGAGAACGCCGACGCCACCACGGCGACGGAGGGAACGAAGGTCCGGAACATCAGGAACACCAGCACGGCCATCCCGGCGAAGGCCACCAGCAGGCCGGCGATGGCCTGTCGTTGAGTGTCGGCGGCGAAGCTGGCCGACCGTTCGCCGCTGGATTCGACCCTCGGTTTACCGGTCGCCGACGTGTCCGTCTCGTAGCCGGCTTCCTCGGCCTGCTCCAGGAGCGGGTCGGCGTCGTCGGCCTGGAAGGTCAGTCGGTAGGTGTCCGACTGCCCGGCGATGGGCGTCACCGACTCGATGTCCTCGTCGAACGTCGCCCGAATCTCCTCGGGCGAGTCGTCGGTGACGACCCGCAGCTCCGTCCCGCCGGTGAACTCGATACCGAGCGGCACCGGCGCCCCCACCAGCACCGTCGCGGCGGCGAGCACCATCACCGATACCGCCAGCAGCGCCAGCGGCACCACCACCAGTTGGCGGTTGGTGTAGTCCGAGTACTCGACCCGGGGTACCGACCGATTCATGGCTTCCGGTGTGCGGGCCCCCCGAATAAGGGTTGTCGTTCGCGCGTCGAAACGGTGCCGTCTGCGATTCGGGTCCGACTCCTCGACCGTCGCGTCCGAACGGTTATGTCGGCTCCGACCGACGGCTCCGACCATGGCGACGCCACGGCTGGAGCGCATCACCGTCTACCCGGTGAAGTCGTTGGACCCCCACGCCGTCGAGCGGACGACGATCCGGCCCGACGGCGGGCTGGCCCACGACCGCGAGTTCGCGGTCGTCGACGCCGACGGGACGTACGTCAACGGCAAAAACGAGCCCCGGGTCCACGGGCTGCGGTCGTGGTTCGACCCGAAGGCCGGCCGGCTGACGCTGCGGGCCGGCGACGGCGACCCCGCCGCGTTCGACCTCGAGGATCGCGACGGAATCGAGACGTGGCTCGAGGCGTTCTTCGGCCGGCCGGTCGAGCTCCGGCGCGACGAGGCGGGCGGCTTCCCCGACGACACGACCGCCGCGGGGCCGACGGTCGTCGCCGAGGCGACCCTCGAGGCGGTCGCCGGGTGGTTCGACGGAATCGACGCCGCCGAGATGCGGCGGCGGCTCCGCCCGAACCTCGTCGTCTCGGGCGTCGAGCCGTTCTGGGAGGACCGCCTCTACGCCGACCGCGAGTCGACCGTCGCCGTCCGGGTCGGCGACTGCCCTGCCGGAGTGGGCCGAGGAGGCGTGGTTCGAGAACGGCCACTACCGGCTGATGGTCAACACCTTCACCCCCGAGGCGGCGATCGGCCGGCAGTTGCGCGTCGGCGACGAGGTGGAGATCCTCGGCGAGCGGCCGCGGCCGGCCTGACGCCGTCGATCCGGCCGCGAACGGGTCGCCAGTTTTATTTGCGCCCGCCGGCGACCACCGGCGATGGCGCCCTCCACCTCCGAGCAGGCAGCGACACGACGACGGGTCCTCGCGGGCATCGGGACGGCGACTGGCGCGGCCCTCGCCGGCTGTGGCGGCCGTCTCCCGGGTACGGACCCGGAGCGGCTCGACGCCGAGGCGGTCGTCGAGCGCGACGGGAACCCGCAGATTCGCTGGGAGTACCCGCCGAGAGACGACGCCGACGGGGTCGGATACGCGGCCGTCACGGTCGACCGCTTCGTCGACGAGGGAGCGCGGCGACCGGCGGTCCAGCTCGAGTTCAACTCGACGGTCGGCGGCCTCGCCGCCGCGGAACCGTACCGGGGGTACCGCGCCGACCGGTTCCGGTTCCGGGTCCGACCGCCGACCGATCTCGTCTACGACCTGCGGGTCGCACCGCCACGGGGTGGCTGGGAGGGGTTCGGCGCGTGGTACGACGTCCAGGGTGGCGTCCGGCGGGCGACGGTCGAACTCCGGGACATCGGTTCGCAGGGCACGATACACATGCCGGCGACCTTCGACCCGCGGTCGGCGGGCCTCCCGGACCGGTTGCACTGCTCGTTCTCGGTTCGGGCGTCCCGTCCGGGTGCGTTCGGGAAGACGGTCCGCGCGAGCGGTCGCGGTTCGCTCCCGCTGGCGGAGCGATGACGGGGCCCGACGTGCCGTCAGGGCAGATACCGGACGCTGACGACGCCCGGTTCGCTCCGCACCTCGACGCGCCCGACGCCGAGTCTGGCGGCCCGGACCAGCGTCGCCTCGTCCTCGAGGACGTCGGCGACGGCCGCCTCCGTCTCTCCGTCGGGGACGGTCAGGACGTGCAGTTCGCCGTCGCCGGCCCGCTCCCGGCGGGTCAGCTCGCCGTCGGGCTGGTCGGCGGCGATCGCCCGCTCCTGTGCGGTCGGCGGCTCGCGGCTCTCCTCGACGGTGACGTGTCGGCGCTCGTCCACCTCGACGAGGGCGTACGTCACCTCCATCGGCGGCTCGGGCTCGACGGCG